>JAYTSH010000034.1:0-6802 GCA_043745755.1 Cellulomonas sp.
GACCGGCAAGTCGACAGTCGCACTCGGGCTGGTGGACCTCCTGACCCGCACGGTCCAGCGGGTCGGCGTCTTCCGGCCGATCGCTCGCTCGAGCGACAGCCGCGACTACGTGCTCGATCTGCTGCTCGAGCACGACGGTGTGGACCTGTCCTACGAGGACTGCCTCGGCGTCACGTACGAGCAGCTGCACGCGGACCCCGAGGCAGCACTCGCCGAGATCGTGCAGCGGTACCACGCGGTCGCACGCCAGTGCGACGTGGTCGTCGTCGTCGGCACGGACTACACCGACGTCGCCGGGCCGACCGAGCTCGCGTACAACGCGCGTATCGCCGCGAACCTGGGGGCGCCCGTCCTGCTCGTCGTGAGCGGGAACGGACGCAGCCCGGACGAGGTGCGGCAGGCGGTCGAGGTCTCGATCTCCGAGCTCGAGGCCAACTACGCCCACGTCGTCGCGGTGATCGCCAACCGGTGCGCCGCGGACGCCGTCGACGACATCCGTGCGGCCCTGGGCACGGGGGTGCCCGCGTGGGCGATCCCCGAGGACCCCTACCTGTCCGCACCCACGGTGCGCCAGCTCATGGAGGCCGTCGGCGGGACTCTCGTCGTCGGGGACGAGCAGCTCCTGTCCCGCGAGGTCGTCGACGTGCTCATCGGCGCGATGTCGATCGAGCACCTGCTCGACCGGCTGCACGACGGCGTGGTCGTCATCACCCCCGGCGACCGCTCGGACATCCTGCTCGGGCTGCTCACGGCGCACAACGCCGAGGGTTTCCCGTCGCTGGCCGGCATCATCCTCAACGGCGGGTTCTTCCCGCCGCCGACCGTCGCGCGCCTCGTCGAGGGCATCGGGACGCGGCTGCCGATCATCCGCACCGACCTCGGGACCTTCCGCACCGCGGGCGCCGCCGCACGTACCCGCGGGCGGCTCAGCGCCGACTCGCAGCGCAAGGTCGACACAGCCCTCGCCCTGTTCGAGAAGCACACCGACAGCGCGGCGCTCGTCGCGGCGCTCGAGGTCCCGCACCCCGAGGTCGTCACCCCGCTCATGTTCGAGTGGACGCTGCTGGACCGCGCGCGGTCCCACCGCAAGCACATCGTGCTCCCCGAGGGCAACGACGACCGGATCCTGCGGGCCGCCTCGACGCTGCTCCAGCGCGGCGTCGCGGAGCTCACGCTGCTCGGCGACGAGGGCGCGATCCGCACCCGCGCCACCGAGCTGGGGCTGCAGATCGCCGACGCGCACGTGATCGACCCCAAGCAGGGCGACCTGTTCGAGCGGTTCGCCGGCGAGTACACGGCGCTGCGGGCGCACAAGGGCATGACGCTCGAGCGGGCCCGCGAGATCGTCTCGTCGGTGTCCTACTTCGGCACGATGATGGTCCACGACGGGCTTGCCGACGGCATGGTCTCGGGCGCGCTCCACACGACCGCACACACCATCAAGCCGTCGTTCGAGATCATCAAGACGGTCCCGGGTGTCTCCATCGTCTCGAGCGTGTTCCTGATGTGCCTCGAGGACCGGGTGCTCGTCTACGGCGACTGCGCGGTCAACCCCGACCCGACGGCCGAGCAGCTCGCGGACATCGCGATCTCGTCGGCCGCGACGGCTGCACAGTTCGGCGTCGAGCCGCGCATCGCGATGCTGTCGTACTCGACCGGGGAGTCTGGGACCGGCGCGGACGTCGACAAGGTCCGGCTCGCCACGGAGCTCGTCCGCGAACGGCGCCCCGACCTGTCGGTCGAGGGCCCGATCCAGTACGACGCCGCCGTCGACGTGTCCGTCGCGCACACCAAGATGCCTGAGTCAGCGGTCGCCGGACGCGCGACGGTCTTCGTGTTCCCCGACCTCAACACCGGCAACAACACGTATAAAGCAGTGCAGCGCTCTGCCGGGGCCATCGCGATCGGACCGGTGCTGCAGGGTCTGCGCAAGCCCGTCAACGACCTGTCCCGCGGTGCGCTCGTCCAGGACATCGTCAACACTGTCGCGATCACCGCCATCCAGGCACAGGCCCTGGCCGCGACCACCACGGAAGGCCAGCTGTGAACCCCCTCGTCCTCGTCATCAACTCCGGCTCGTCGTCGATCAAGTACCAGCTGCTCGATGTCGCGTCCAAGGAGGTCCTCGCGAACGGCATCGTCGAGCGCATCGGTCTCGACGTGGGGCGTGTCAAGCACACCGGACCGAACGGGGACACGGTCCTCGAGCAGCCCGTCGCCGACCACGAGGCCGGCATGAAGCTCGTCCTCGGGCTCTTCGCCACGCAGGGTCCGCAGATCGACGAGACGGCGCTGGTCGCGGTCGGCCATCGGATCGTGCAGGGCGGCAGCGTCTTCAAGGGACCGGCCCTGATCGACGACACGGTCCTGCAGCAGATCTCCGACCTGTCCCCGCTCGCTCCGCTGCACAACCCCGCGCACGTCGCGGGGATCGTGGCGGCCCGGCGCGCCTTCCCGACGGTGCCCCACGTCGCCGTGTTCGACACGTCGTTCCACCAGACCTTGCCCCCGGCGGCCTACACGTACGCGATCGACCGCGAGCTGGCCGCGACGTACTCCATCCGCCGTTACGGCGCGCACGGCACGTCGCACATGTTCGTCTCGCGGGCGGCGGCCGAGTTCCTCGGCAAGGACGTGGCCGACCTCAACCTCATCGTGCTGCACCTCGGCAACGGGGCCTCGGCGACGGCGGTGCGCGGCGGCATCTCGGTCGAGACGTCGATGGGCCTGACCCCGCTCGAGGGTCTCGTCATGGGCACCCGCTCGGGTGACATCGACCCGGCCGTCCTGTTCCACCTCGCCCGCCAGGGGAACATGTCGATCGACGACCTCGACGACCTGCTCAACCGCAGGTCGGGCATGCTCGGGCTGTCGGGGTACACCGACATGCGTGACCTGCACGACGCCGTGGCCGCCGGCGACGAGAACGCGCGCACGGCGCTCGACGTCTACTTCCACCGCATCAAGGGCTACGTGGGCAACTACTACGCCCAGCTCGGCCACGTCGACGCGATCGTCTTCACGGCCGGCATCGGTGAGAACGACGACATCGTGCGGATCGGTTCACTCACCGGGCTCGAGCGCCTCGGCATCGCCGTCGACCCCGACCGCAACCGCGGCCGGATCAAGGTGCCGACCATCATCTCCCCCGACGGAAGCGAGGTCACCGTTCTGGTGTACCCCACGAACGAGGAGCTCGAGATCGCCCGGCAGTCGGTCGAGCTGGTGCGGAGCCGCTGAGGCCGGTACGGAGCGCAAGCGTCGCGTCCACGCCTCGGACGAACCGCCCCCGTCGCTCAGGTCGCGCTCGAATGTGCCGATAAGGGAGGCGTGAGCCACAGCCAGCTGCGGTGTCCGTCAGGCGCGGAATGAGCGCGCATCCCGAGCGCGCCTCCTCGGCACCTCGCGCCGAGCATCACGACCTCGTGGAGCACGTGCGCGTGCTCAGCGACAACGACCCGGCGCAGTGCGTCGTCCAGGGGCGGCTGGGGCTGGGCATCGTCCGCGACGCCGGCGACGAGGTCGCGGAGATGCACCTGTGCGGTCATCTCGGGTTCGCGTACTACCTCTTGGCGGAGGATGCGCGAGCGCTCGAGGTGACGCAGCGCGCGCTCGACCTCGCCCGGGCCCAGAACGACCGTTCCTGGGAGGCGAAGGCGCTCGCCACGCTGGGGAGCGTGCACAGCGGGTTCGGTGACAACACCTCGGCCATCGACTTCCTCGAGCAGGCGCTCGCGATCCGCCGCGAGCTCGACGACACCTACGGCACGGCGGTCGCGCTCAACAACCTGGCCGACACCTACATCGAGATGCGTCAGTTCTTCGACCGCGCGCGCGACCTGTTGACGGAGTCGCACGCCCTGTTCACGTCGATCCCCGGCTCGGTCGAGGCGACGAAGGGCGCATCGGCGTCGCTCGGGACGCTCGCCGAGCTCGCCATGGCCGAGTCGGAGCGAGTGGGCGTCGACGCCGACGCCGCAGCGACCGCGGCAGCCGAAGCCCTCGTGCGCGCCCGCGAGAGCCTCGCGGTCGCCGACAACCTCGCCGACAACCTCCGCATCCTGGCGATCGCGCGGCTCGTGGAGGCGCGCGCCCTTGTCGCGTGCGGGCGCCATGACGAGGCAGAGCAGGCGATCGGTCGGATCCGGGCGATGGGCGGGGTCACCAGCACGCCGTACTTCCAGATCATGGACAGCATGCTGACTGGCCGCATCCACCGGACGCGCGGGTTCCACGCGGCGGCTGCCCAAGCGGTGGAGACCGGCCTCGCCCTGACCGACGGCACGCCGCGCATGACCGAGCGCGTCCAGCTGCTCACCGACCTGGTCGCGGTCCATGAAGAGCGTGGGGCGTTCGCCGATGCCCTCGCCGCGCACCGGCGACTCTTCGAGGCGACGCTCCGGGCGCGCGACGAGGTCGCCGAGCGCCGCGGCCGGGTCCTCAACGGTCATCTCGACCTGGAGCGCGTGCAGCTCGACGCAGAGCGTGCCCAGCTGCGGTCCGAGCATCTCGAGTCGGTCAACCGCACCCTGGCCTACGACGCGCTGCACGACGCGCTGACCGGCCTGGCGAACCGCCGCGACTTCGACTCCACGCTGGCCGCCATCACGTCGCGGGCCTATGCACCGTTGACCCTGCTCTTGTTGGACCTCGACCAGTTCAAGGGCGTCAACGACACGTTCTCGCATCTCGTGGGCGACGAGGTGCTCCGTCGCGTCGCCCAGATCATCGGCTCGTGCGTCCGCGGCACGGACCTCGTCGCGCGCGTCGGCGGCGAGGAGATCGCGGTCCTGCTCGCGTCCGACCCGGACCGGACGTTCGTCGCCGAGGTGTGCGAGCGGATCAGACGCTCGATCGCGGACGAAGCGTGGGACGACGTCGCACCGGGCCTGCGCGTGACGATCAGCATCGGCGCGGCGACCTGGCGCCCCGGGGAGAGCCCGGTGCACCTGCACGGTCGCGCAGACGCGTTGCTGTACGAGGCCAAGCGTCTGGGCCGCAACCGGACCGTCAGGGACGCCTGAGCACCCGTCGCAGCCAGGCGGTCACGGCAGGCGCAGCGCCCGCATGGCGCGAAGCGCGTGCGTGAAGACCACCGGCCACCGCTCGGTTCCAAGCTCGAACAGTCGCTCGAGCCCGAGCGGCGGGCCGCCGAGCACACCGTGCGCACCGCGCTGGACCGCGACGGACTGCACCTCCGTCGTCGCCCACAGCCCTTCGCGCCCGTGCCGGTGCCCGAGCCCCGACTGCCCGCGGCCACCCTGCGGAGCGCCCGTCGAGCCCCACACCGCCACGTAGCCCTCGTTGACGTTGACGGTGCCGGCCCGCACCCGGGCGGCGAGGGCCGCACCTCGGCGCGAGCTGCGCGTCCACACGCTCGCGTTCAGCCCGTAGGGGCTGTCGTTCATCGCGGCGACGGCCTCGTCGTCCGACGCGACCCGGTACACCGACACGACCGGACCGAACGTCTCCTCGCGGAAGACCCGGGCGTCCGGCGACACGCCGTCGAGAATGGTCGGCTCGTAGAAGAGCGGGCCGAGATCGATGCGGTGCACCCCGCCCGCGACCACGACCGCACCGTGCGTCAGGGCGTCCTCGACGTGCTCGACGACCGTCGCGAGCTGGGCCGCCGACGTGAGCGACCCGACGTCCGACCGGTAGTCGAGGTCTGCCCCGAGGCGCAGGTCCCTCGTGCGGCGAACAAACGACTCGAGGAATGCGTCGGCAACGTCCTCGTGGATGTACAGGCGCTCGATCGAGATGCACAGCTGCCCGGTGCTCCCGAAGCACGCGCGGACGGCGCCTGCCGCCGCGACCTCGACGTCGACGTCCTCGGCGACGTACATCGGGTTCTTCCCGCCGAGCTCGAGGGTCGCGGGGATCAGTCGCTCGCCGGCCCGGGCAGCCACGATGCGCCCGGTCGCGGTCGACCCTGTGAAGATCACGTGGTCGACGTGGTCGACGATCGCGGCACCGACCGTGACGCCGTCGCCCACGACGACCTGCAGCACTCCCTCAGGCAGACCTGCCGCCTCGAGCTGCTCAGCGGCCCACAGCGCCGTCAGCGCGGTCTGCGGGTCCGGCCGGAGCACGACGGCGTTCCCCGCGACGAGCGCCGGCAGCGCATCGCCGAGCGTCAGCGTGAGGGGGTAGTTCCAGGGAGCGACGATCCCGACCACGCCGACCGGGTGGCGTAGCACGCGCACCGCCGTGAGCCCTGGCACGAGCCCGTGCACACGGCGGTCGGCAAGGTAGGCACGGGCGTGCAGCGCGTAGTGCCGCGCGACGAGTGCAACGTCCGCGAGCTCCTCGAACGCGCTCGCGCGCGACTTGCCGTTCTCGAGCTGGATGAGGTCGAGGACGTCGCTCTGGTGCTCGAGGAGCAGGTCGTGCAGGCGCAGGAGCACCGCGCAGCGCTCGCGCAGCGGGACCGCCGCCCAGGTGCGCTGAGCGCGGCGGGCATCGGCCGTCGCCCGCGCCACGTCGTCCGGGGTCGAGAGCGGGACGGCCGCGATCGGGCCACCCGTGAACGGCGCATGCGTCGTTCGCGTCGCCGCACCGGGGGACGTGACGATGCGCGCGACGAGCGTGCCGATGTCCTCCGGCTCGAGCACGTAGGTCGCGCGCGGGTCCGTCTCGGGGTCGATCAGGTGCGCATGCTCCGGTTCGTACGCCATGCGACGAGGTTACGTCGAGGGACCGGCACCCTGCGTCAGACGGGCCGGTTCAGCGGCTGGTACGGCGAGACGACGACCTCGACGCGCTGGAACTCCTTGAGGTCCGAGTAGCCGGTCGTGGCCAT
>JAYTSH010000035.1:0-12509 GCA_043745755.1 Cellulomonas sp.
CCAGCTCAAGTCGGCGAACTCGCTGCTCGTCAAGCTGAACCAGATCGGCACGCTGACCGAGACCCTCGACGCGGTGACGCTCGCGCAGCGCAACGGCTACACCGCGATGGTCTCGCACCGTTCGGGTGAGACCGAGGACACCACGATCGCGGACCTGTCCGTGGCCATCAACGGCGGTCAGATCAAGACGGGCGCCCCGGCGCGCGGCGAGCGGATCAACAAGTACAACCAGCTGCTCCGCATCGAGGAGGAGCTGGACGACGCCGGCCGTTACGCCGGTGCGAGCGCCTTCCCGCGGTGGAAGCAGCGCTGAGGCAGCACTACCGGCAGTCGAAGGACGCGTGAGCGTCCCGATCGCACGGACCGGAGGCCGACGACCCGAGTGGTCGCCGGCCTTCGGCGTGCCCGGCCTTCGTCGGGCCCGGCGTCCGCCGCTACCGGCGTCCGCCGTGCGAGTCTCCGGCGTGCCCGGCCCGGCGCGTGTACTCGGGAAGGCACAATCGAGCCATGTCCCCGTCCCGCCGCCCGGCAGACCCGCGTTCTGGGTCGGTCGGTGGCCGGACGCCTGCCGCAGGGGACAGGGACGCCGCACCAGGCCGCCCGACGCCGCCTCGCGCCGCCACGCCACGGTCCTCGACAGGACGTACCGCGCCCGCGCGCCCGGCAGCTCCCCGCTCCGCCGCGGCCCGACCCGCGCGCGCGTCGGCCGCGACCCGTCCAGCAGCATCCCGGCCGTCGTCGCGCGGTCCGTCCGCGTCCACGCCGAGCCGAGGGGTGCCCCGCGCCGAGACCGTGCAGGTGCGCATCCCGCGGCTGTTCACGGTGCGCGTCATGGTGATGGGCGTCGTGATGCTGCTGGCCTTCGTCCTCGTGTTCCCGACGCTGCGGTCCTACCTGCAGCAGCGCGAGGAGCTCCGCCAGCTGAGTGCAGAGGTCACGGCCGCCCGTGCCGGCAACGACGACCTCACGAACAGGCTCAAGCGGTGGGACGACCCGGCCTACGTCGTGGCGCAGGCACGCGATCGGCTCGCCTTCGTCCTGCCGGGCGAGACGGCGTACCGGGTCCAGGATCCCGCGTCCGTGCCCGACACCCCGGCGGCGACGTCGTCGGCCGCCTCAGCCGCTGCGTCGGCGGCAGCGTCCGGCAACGCGACCACGACTGAGCCCTGGTACCAGGTGATCTGGGGCTCGGTGGTGGTCGCAGGGGGCACGTCGAACGGTTCCGCCACCTCGGGGGACAATGGCACGGCCCCCACGGACGGTTCGAGCGCGCCCACGGGCGGGGCGACGACTCCCTGACGCTCGACCTGAACGGACCAGCTGTGACCGACACCTCCGGGACCACCGACGCACGCACCGACGCATCCACCGAATCCGCGACGGTGACCGACCGCGACCTCGAGGTCCTGGCCGAGCAGCTCGGTCGGCTGCCGCGCGGGGTCGTCGGGATCGCCGCGCGGTGCGTGTGCGGCCGCCCGCTCGTCGTTCGCACGGCTCCGCGTCTCGACGACGGGACGCCGTTCCCCACCACGTACTACCTGACGTGCCCGCCCGCCGTCGCAGCCGTCAGCACGCTCGAGGCGGGTGGCCTGATGAAGGAGCTCACGGCACGGCTCGCGGACGATGCCGAGCTCGCGGCGATCTACCGTCGGGCCCACGAGGCCTACCTTGCCGATCGCGAGGAGCTCGGGCACGTCGAGGAGATCGCCGGGGTCTCGGCGGGTGGGATGCCGACGCGCGTCAAGTGCCTGCACGTCCTCGTCGGTCACGCGCTGGCGGCGGGGCCCGGGGTCAACCCGATCGGTGACCTCGTGCTCGCCGAGCTGCACCCGGTCTGGTCCCCGACCCGCTGCACGTGCTGACCCACGTCGAGGGTTCGTCGCCGGTCCTGTGCTGGGCCGGCCAGATATGACATCCCCACGGGTGTGCAGCGAGGATGGCCGGATGACTCGAGTGGCGGGGATCGACTGCGGGACCAACTCGATCCGGCTGCTCGTCGCCGATATCGACATCGAGCGCGGGGTGCTCACGGACCTCGACCGGCGCATGGAGGTCGTGCGGCTCGGGCAGGGCGTCGACCGGACCGGACGGATCGCCCCCGAGGCCCTCGAGCGGACCCTGGACGCCGCGCGCCGGTACGCCGCGATCTGTGCGGACCTCGGGGTCGAGCGGATCCGGTTCGTCGCGACGAGCGCGTCGCGTGACGCCGAGAACCGCCAGGACTTCGTCGACGGTGTGCGCGACGCGCTCGGGGTCGATCCCGACGTGATCGGCGGCGAGGAGGAGGCCGCGCTGTCCTTCCGCGGCGCGACGCGCGTGCTGGGCGCGCAGCACACCGGACCTTTCCTTGTGGTGGACCTGGGCGGCGGGTCGACCGAGCTCGTGCTCGGCACGGCGACCCCGGAGGCCGCGTACTCGATGGACGTCGGCTGTGTGCGGATGACCGAGCGGCACCTGGTCAGCGACCCCCCGACGCCCGACGAGATCGCCGCGGCGCACGCCGACGTCGCCGCGGCCCTCGATGCAGCCGCGCAGGTCGTCCCGCTCGGCCGGGCCACGACGCTGGTGGGTCTCGCGGGAACCGTCACGACCGTCACGGCGCACGTCCTCGGCCTGGCTGCCTATGACCCCGCACGCATCGACGGCGCCGTCCAGCCCATCGACGCGGTGCTCGCCGCGTGCGACGACCTCCTGGGCCGCACGCATGGCGAGCGGGCCGCGCTCGGGTTCATGCACCCCGGCCGGGTCGACGTCATCGGTGCGGGCGCACTCGTGTGGCACGACGTCGTGGCGCGTGTGCGCGGGGCGGTCGCTGCGGCGGGTGGCGAGCTGACCGAGGTCGTGACGTCCGAGCACGACATCCTCGACGGCATCGCCTGGAGCGCGGCCGAGCGCTGAGCCGTGACGGCCGCCGAGGCCGGACAGCAGGCCACCCGGTTCTCCGGACACGCGTGGCGGACGTGCGCGCAGCTGTGGACGCGACACGCACTAGTCCGCTCTGGCACGTAGTGCGCAATCGGTAGTACCGTGCTGACTGCGGGAGCCGTGCGGAGGGCCGGCTCCCGCGCCACACACCACCCGCACCTCGGAGGAGAGTCGATGGACACGACCCAGCTGTTGAAGGGAGTCCTCGACGCCGCCGTGCTGGCAGTCGTCGCGCACGAGGACGGCTACGGCTACGACGTGGTCCGGCGCCTGCGCGCGGCCGGTCTCCAGGAGGTGGGCGACGCGTCTGTGTACGGCACGCTGCGGCGTCTGTACTCGTCGGGCGCACTGACGTCGTACGTCGTGCCGAGCGACGAGGGGCCGCACCGCAAGTACTACGGGATCAACGCCCAGGGCCGGGCGATGCTCGCGGCGCAACGCAAGGACTGGCACGAGTTCGCAGGCACCATGGCGGGCCTGCTGGAGACGGAGGAAGCGCGATGAGCACGACGACCCCGACCGGGCAGAACCACCTCGCCGACGTTGCGTCCTACGCGGCCGCCGTGCGGCGCGAGCTCGTCGGCCTGTCGCCCGAGCAGGTCGAAGACCTGACCGACGGCCTGGAGGCAGACCTCGCCGACGCGCTCGCAGACCCGCTCACGAGCTGGCCGGGGACCGCTCCCGGTGCGGACCTGACCGTGCGCTTCGGCTCGCCCGCTGCTTATGCGCAGGAGCTGCGAGCGGCCGCAGGGCTGCCCGACGCCGCGGTGCCGCAGGACCACCATCGCATGCGGGCGCTCCTGACGGCGCCCGCCCGAACCGTCACCGGTGCTGCACGCGGAGTGCTGGCGCGCCTGCGCGAACACACGGGGTGGGCACCGGTCGAGGAGTTTCTCGTGGCGCTCACTCCCGCCGCGTGGCTCCTGCGGGGATGGGTCGTGGCCGGGGTCGTCGCTGCCGTCTTCGGTGTCGGCGTGAGGTCCGCATGGATGCCGGACAGTCTCGCAGGTTGGCTGTTCCTCGGTCTGCTGTGCGTCATCAGCGTCCAGTGGGGCCGCGGGCGCTGGGCCGTCGGTCGCTGGTCGCGTCGTGCTCGGGTCGCGATGACGACCGTCGCGGTGGTCGCCGCGCTGCCGGTGCTGGCGATGAACGTTGCACATGACGGCCAGGGCACGCAGTACATCTACCTGAACGACGGCCAGACAGGCTCCGTCCCCGCAGCGCCGCAGGACGGCGTGGTCGTGGGCGGGATGGTGGTGAGCAACCTGTTCGCTTACGACGCAGCCGGCAACCCGATCGACGGTGTGCAGATCTTCGACGACCGCGGCCGACCTGTCCGCACGACGTCCGACCACGGGACCGGCGAGTGGTCGCTCCCGGGTGTCGCGGACCGGTGGTCGTTCGTCAGCGCCCAGGACGCGGACGGCCGCCGGCTCTGGAACGTCTACCCCCTGCTGGGCGGGCCGTCCGCGTCGTTCGAGTGGAACGACAACCTCGGTCAGCGGGTCCTGGCCGGCGGCGTCGCGCCGCGGACCCCGCCGCGCCCGTTCGCGAAGGTACCCGAGGTCACGCTCCCGACCGGCACGGCGACCGGCACGGCGACCGGCACAACGGCCGGCCCCGCGACCGGCACAACGGCTGGCACGGCGACCGGTCCGGCCGCCGTGGCGCCCGACTCTGCATCTCCCGCCCCGACGAGCACGCCATGATCCGGGGGAGCCTGAGCGCACCGCCCGATGAGGAGCTGGAATGTCCCACCACGTACGGCCCACCGACGGCGCGGCCGAGCGACCCGCGGACCCGTTCGGTATCCGCCTCGACCGGCGCACCCTGCTGCAGGCAGGTGGCTGGGTCGTCGGCGCGTCGGGGCTCGCCCTCGCCGCGGGGTGCACGTCGGCGCCTGCGCCATCCCCGACGACCGGCGCGACGGCCACCGCTGGCGGATCGGCGACCGCAACCTGGGCGCCTCCGAGCGCCCCGATGGTCTTCCCCGCCGGCTTCCGTTGGGGTGCTTCGACGTCTGCCTTCCAGGTCGAGGGTTCCACGACGGCCGACGGGCGGAGTCCCTCGATCTGGGACACGTTCGCGGCCAGGCGCGGGGCGATCGACGGCGGCGCCACCGGCGACCCGGCGGCGGACCACTACCGCCTCTGGAGGTCGGACCTCGACCTCATGTCGACGCTCGGGCTCGGGGCGTACCGGTTCTCGATCGCGTGGCCGCGCGTGCAGCCGACGGGCTCGGGGGCCGTCAACCCTCGCGGCCTCGACTTCTACAAGAACCTCGTCGACGGTCTCCTCGAGCGCGGTATCCACCCGGCCATCACGCTCTACCACTGGGACCTGCCACAGCCGCTGCAGGACGCAGGCGGCTGGCCCGCGCGCGACACGGCCGCCCGGTTCGCGGACTACGCCGCCATCGTCTTCGACGCGCTCGGCGACCGGCCGGCCGACTGGTTCACGATCAACGAGCCGAAGACGACCGCGTACGTCGGGTACCTGTACGGCTCGCACGCTCCCGGTCTGACCGACCCCGATGCCGCGGTGCTCGCGGTCCACCACCAGCTCCTCGCGCACGGCCTCGCGGTCCAGGCGTTCCGGGCCCGCCGGTCGGCCGACCCGGGCGCCGGTATCGGCATCGCGCTCAACCTGCAGCCGGTGTACGCGGCGATCGGAGCCGAGGCGGTAGCCACGAGGGCCGACGCCGTCGAGAACCGGCTGTTCCTTGACCCTGTGCTGCGCGGGCAGTACCCGAAGGATGCGATCGGCAGCCGGGCGGGCCAGCTCCGCGCGGATCCGGCGACTCTCGAGTCTGCCGTGCAGGACGGCGACCTCGCGACGATCTCCGCGCCGTGCGACCACCTGGGGGTGCAGTACTACGGCGTCGCCGCGGTCGACCGATCGGGGGGCAACGTCGCGATGTACCCGACGTCGGACGCCTCGTGGCAGCAGGTGCACGCCGAGGGGTTCTACGAGACGCTCACGCGCATCCGTGACGAGTACCCCGCGATCCCCCTCGTCGTCACCGAGAACGGCATCCCCGACCGCGGCCCGGACGGCACGCTCGCAGACGTCGAGCGGCGCGAGTACCTGCGCAGCCACCTGCAGCAAGCGGCGCGCGCGATCGACGACGGAGTCGACCTCCGCGGCTACTACGCGTGGTCGCTGCTGGACAACTTCGAGTGGGCGCGCGGGTACACCCAGCGGTGGGGACTCGTTCACGTCGACTTCGACACCCAGAAGCGCACGGCGAAGGACAGCGCCGCGTGGTATCGCAGTGTCATCGAGGCGAACGCGGTGCCACCCGGTGAATGAGCCGCACGGGTGACAGTGCCGACTGTCACCTGTGCTGACCGTCACGCGCCGCCCCGTCGCCGGGTCCGGATCGTCCGGTTACCGTGAAGGCATGCCTGACTCAGCAGCCGACCCCGGCGTCGACCCGATCGCCGCGGCGCCCTCATCGCCCCGTGCGGTGACCGCGCCCGCGCCGTCGGGCAAGCCCCGCAAGGTGCCCCGCATCGTCGTCCTCGGAGGCGGCAGCGTCGGTCTGTACGCTGCCCACCGCCTGCGCCGGCGGCTCGGCAGGCGCGAGGCCGCGATCGTCATCGTCGACCCCCGTGCCTACATGACGTACGCGCCGTTCCTGCCCGAGGCCGCGGCCGGGTCGATCGATCCCCGCAACGTCGTCGCACCGCTGCGCCGGGCGCTCAAGGACGTCGACGTCCTGCAGGGCAAGGTCACCGAGATCCGCCACGCCGAGCGCACCGTCCAGGTGACGCCCGAGGAGGGCGCGTCGTACTGGGTCACCTACGACCACCTGATCATCGGCCTCGGCTCGGTCGCCCGCACGCTCCCCATCCCCGGGCTCGCCGAGGTCGCGATCGGGTTCAAGAACATCGAGGAGGCCATCGCGGTCCGCAACCAGGTCCTCGGCCGGATCGACCGGGCCGCGAGCACCTGGGACCCGGACCTGCGTCAGCGGATGCTCACGTTCACGTTCGTCGGCGGCGGCTTCGCGGGCGTCGAGGCGATCGCCGAGGTCGAGGACATGGCGCGCGCCGCGGTCCGGTACTACGGCGGCATCGAGCAGTCGGAGCTGCGGTTCGTGCTCGTCGAGGGCTCGGCGCGGATCCTGCCCGAGGTCAGTGCGGAGCTGGGTCAGTACACGCTCGAGGAGCTCCGCAAGCGGGACATCGACATCTACCTGTCGACGTTCCTCAGCTCGTGCATCGACGGGCACGTCATGCTGTCCGACGGCACCGAGTTCGACTCCGACACGATCGTGTGGACCGCGGGCGTCAAGGCCAACCCGGTGCTCGGCAGCTCCGACCTGCCGCTCGACGAGCAGGGCCGCGTCACCTGCCTCGCGACGCTCCAGGTCGTGACCGCCGCCGGCGTCGTCGTCCCCGACGCGTATGCGGCAGGCGACTGCGCCGCGGTGCCGGACCTGTACAACCCGGGCACGTTCTGCCCGCCCAACGCCCAGCACGCGATCCGCGAGGCCAAGCACCTGGCCGACAACCTGGCCAGGGTGCTGCGAAGCGACGCCCCGACGGACTACAAGCACCGCAACGTCGGCGCTGTCGCGTCCCTGGGCATGTACAAGGGCGTCGCGCAGATGTTCGGCCGGTTCAAGGTGCGCGGGTTCCTCGCCTGGGTGCTGCATCGCACATACCACGTGTTCGCGATGCCGACCCCGAACCGCAAGATCCGCATCATGGCAGGCTGGACCGCGGCGCTGCTGCTGCGCCGCGAGGTCGTCGCGCTCGGCACCCTGCACGACCCGCGGGCGGAGTTCCGTGCGGCCGCGGTGCCGCCACTGCCCCGACCCGTCGCGGAGCCGACGTCCCCCGTGACGCCGTGAGGTGAGTCCTGGCAGGATGGGCGCGGCCCCCGTAGCCCAACCGGCAGAGGCAACCGGCTTAAAACCGGTCCAGCGCGGGTTCGAACCCCGCCGGGGGCACTCGTGAATGCATGGCGAAGCTGTGCGCTGGTGGACCCGCGCTACGGAGTTGTCGGTGGACGGGGCGTGTCGGTGCCGTCGTCCGGCTGAGGCGCGGCGTCCCGCATCTTGGCCTCGCGCTCGCGGAGGTCCGCCTCCCACTGCGCGAGGAGTCTGCGGTCCGAGGAGTCGGAGGCGGCGAGACGGGCGAGGAACTCGGGGTCGTCGTCGGGCGCGACCTGCCGGGGCCGCTCGTACTCGGGGAACCCGGCGGTCTGCGACGACGGCCACGGGACCTGGTGGCCCGCGGAGGTCGCCATCGGTCGACCGGCGACGAGCCAGGCGACCGGCCCGGCGTACGGGATGAAGAGGATGAGCAGGATCCAGGCCCACTTGGGTAGGTTGCGCACGCGTCCGTCCGGGGCCTGGATGGCCTCGATCAGGCAGAACACGATGAGCCCGATCTCGAGCAGGGCCCCCAGGTAGCGGGGCACGGCGCCTCCCTCGTCCTTGCGTGCTCTCTGCGAGAGCAGCGTCAGCTCGAACCGTACGTCAGCCGGTCGCTTCGTGTCAGGAGCTTGCGCCCGGACCGAGGTCAGATCAGCCCTGCGGCCTGCTCGTCGTGCTCGATGGACCGGTTCCAGTCGCGCTTGACCGCGCGCCAGCTCTCGTCGTCGGCCCCGAGCCGCCAGTAGCCGGAGATGGACAGCTGGGCTCGGGGCAGGCGCCGCTCGATGAGCAGGAGGTGCCGCAGCTCCTTGACTGCGCCCGCCTCGCCGTGCACGAACGCGTGCACGCGGCCGTCGGGCCACGGCAGGTCGCGGACCGCCTCGACGAGACCGAGGCCGGCGACGCCGCTGCCCTGGTGGACCCAGCGGACGCTCACGCCGGTCGGAGCGGTGAGCATGACCTCGTCGTCGGGCCCGTGCACCTCGACGACCGCGATGCCGTGCGCATCCGGTGCCGACTCCGCGAGCCGTTCGAGCGCGACGGCGATGGCCGGGAGCGCGCTGGCGTCGCCGACCAGCAGGTGGTGGGCGGCCGACGGGTCGGGGGAGTAGTCGCCGCCGGGGCCGAGGAGCAGGACCTCGTCGCCGGGCGCGGCCCGGTCGGCCCACGGCCCGGCGAGCCCCTCGGCACCGTGCACGACGAGGTCGAGGGTGAGGCGGTGGGTGGCCGGGTCGAATGCGCGCACGGTGTAGCTGCGCCGCCGCAGCCGCTCGCCGGGCGGCAGGGCACCGGTGATCGCGTCGAGGTCGACCCGGCCGTCCTCGAGCAGCGGGCGGGCACTGCCCGCTGAGGGTGGCAAGAACACCAGCTTGACGTAGGAGTCCGCATGCTCGGACGGCGTGAAGGCGCGCATCCCGTCACCGCCGATGATCACGCGCACCATGGACGCGCTGATCCGCTCGGCGGCGACCACGGCGCCCCGCATCGCGCGGGACGGCGGGACCGGGGGGCTGTCTGCCGGCGGCGTCACGCGTCACCCAGGGGTGCGGGCTGACGGGCTGCTCGGGCGCTCACCCTGCGCGCCGCTGCCATCTCGTTCACGCGTTCTCCTCGTCCCAGTGCAGGTCGGCGCGGACCCGCCAGCTCGCCGCGGACGGCCCTGCGTCCACCGAGCCACCGTAGATCGCGGCGCGCTCGCGCATGCCGATGATGCCGCGTCCGCCCGGACGAGTCTGCCGGCTCCCCGGGAGAGCGAGGGGCGAGGCGACGACGATCCGGACGCCGCCGGGCTCGCGCGCGACCTCGACCGTGGCCGGTCCCGAGCGGCTCGAGTGCCGCAGCGCGTTCGTGAGCGACTCCTGGACGACGCGGTACACGCTCAGCTGCAGGCCCACGTCTGCCGGGAGCGGTGTCCCCGAGACCGTCAGGGTCACGGGCAGGCCGGCAGCGCGGTACGACTGGACGAGGCGGTCGAGGTCCGTGCCGCCGGGCGGCGGTGAGAACGTCGCGTCGCCGTCGTGGAGCACACCCAGGACGCGGCGCATGTCGGCCAGTGCCGCCCGACCGGTGTCCGCGACCTGGTCGACCGCCGCGCGCGCGGAGGCGGGGGACCGGTCGATCGCGGCCCCGGCGCCGTCGGCGAGCGCGATCATGACGGACAGGCTGTGCGCGACGACGTCGTGCATCTCGCGGGCGATCCGCGCACGCTCCTCTGCCGTGGCGAGCTGCGCGCGCTGCTCCGTCTCGCGTGCGAGCGCATTGGCGCGCTCGACCAGCTGGGCCACGTGGGCGCGTCGGCTACGGGTGTTCATCCCGATCGCGAGCGCCACGAGGACGAGGAAGAAGAGGCTCGAGAGCTCCTCGGTCGTGTTGACGACCCCCGATCGCAGGAGGATCGCGGCGGACATGACCGTCGTGGCAACGAGCACACCGGTCCACGCGGCCCGCGCCGGCCGGTTCGCCGAGACCGCATACACCGCGCAGGCGATCGCGAGGTCGAACCCGTTCCCGGTCGCGGCGAGCGCCACCGCGACGAGCGCGAGGGCCGTGACCGAGGCCAGCACGATGAGGGGCGCGCGGCGGCGCGCGAGGAGGGCCGCCGTCGTCGCAACGACCACAGGGATGAGCTGCAGGTGCTGCGGCCGCGTGACGGCGGTGCCGACCAGCGCCGGCAGGCCGAAGAGCAGCGCGATGAACCAGTCCATCGCCAAGGGGTGGCGCCAGAACCACAGCCACAGCGGGCCGAGCCGGCGTGCGTCCTGCTCGCTGAACGCCGTGGGCGCAGCCGGCAGGGTCCGCACGGCCAAGAGCGCCAGACCGGGGGTGACCCGGTCCGGCGCTCTCGGTGGCGCGGTGTCGCTCAGGCGTCCCTCCGACGCAGCAGCACGGCGGCCACGGCCAGGAGGGCGACGACCCACAGCATCATCACGCCGTAGCCCTGCCAGGGGTCGAGGACCGCTGCGGTCCTGCCGGCCGCCTTCGCGGCCTCACGCGCCTGGTCGATCGACGCCTGGGTGGACACGATTCGCTGGCCGGCGGTTGACGGCAGGAACGGGCTTACCGTCCGGAAGAACGTCGCAGGGATCGCCGCGAAGACGTTCTCGACGACGAGGAGCAGCCCGAGGACGGTGGCGAGGGCGGCTGCTGAGTGCCGTAGCAGGGCGCCGATCGCGAAGGCGAGCAGCGCGATGCCGACCAGGTAGAGCACGCCACCGAACAGGATGCGCTGAGTCTCGGCGTCGCCGAGGTCGAGTGCGGCCTCGTTCGCTCGCATGGTCGGCAGCGTGACGAGCCACGAGAGAGCGATCGCGACGACCGCTGTCAACGCGGTGACGACCGTGAGCACGAGTGCCTTGGCCCACAGGGCGGGCAGCCGTTTCGGGACGGCCGTCAGGGTCGAGCGGATCATCCCGGTCGAGTACTCGCCCGTGATGACGAGGACGCCCAGGACGGCCACGGCGAGCTGCGCCATGATCGAGCCCACGAGGATCACCGACGGGTCGTGGAGGATGCCTGCAGGCGGACCGCCCCGGTCCGCGCCGATGTTCTGTTCGATTGCCTGCGCCGTGAAGAAGACTGTCAGGAAGCCGAACCCAGCCATCATGAGGATGGCGGTGCCGATCGTCCAGATCGTCGAGCGCAGGGTCCAGAACTTGATCCACTCCGAGCGCAGCACGTTCGGGAAGGTCACGTGGTACGGGCTGGCGCTCGTCCCGATCGTCGGGGTCGTCGAGGCGGTGGTCAGGGTGCTCATCGGGCCTGCTCCTGGGGGACGGTGCCGGCCGCGACGAACGGGTGCTCGGCGGCGGACGTGGAGTGGTACTCGACCGAGTCGGCCGTCAGCGACATGTACGCGTCCTCGAGCGAACCCTTGACCGGCGTGAGCTCGTGCAGCACGATCCGCGCGGCCGCAGCGGCCTCGCCGATCGCCTGCGCGGTCGAGCCGGTGATCTCGATCAGACCGGGCTCGCTCGACGTGACGGTGACCGCCGGACCGCGCATGAGCTCGACGAGCTGGGTCGCCTGCGGGCTGCGCACCACGACGGTCGTCCCGGTGGACCGGGCCACGATGTCGGTGACCGAGGCGTCCGCGATGATGCGGCCGCGCCCGATGACGATGACGTTGTCAGCTGTGAGTGCCATCTCGCTCATGAGGTGCGACGAGATGAACACGGTGCGGCCCTCGGACGCGAGGTACCGCACGAGCGTGCGGACCCAGAGCACGCCCTCGGGGTCGAGGCCGTTGACCGGCTCGTCGAGGATCAACGTTCGGGGGTCGCCGAGCAGCGCGACCGCGATGCCGAGCCGCTGGCCCATCCCGAGCGAGAAGCCGCCGACCCGCTTGCGGGCCACCGTCTGCAGACCGGTCATCTCGATGACCTCGTCGACCCGCTTCTGGCCGATGCCGTGCGTCGCCGCGAGGGCTCGCAGGTGGTTGGAGGCCGAGCGGCCCGTGTGGACCGCCTTCGCCTCGAGCAGCGCGCCGACCTCGGTGAGGGGCGAGTGGTGCTGGGCGTAGGGACGGCCGTTGACGGTCACGTGGCCGTGCGTCGGGCGGTCGAGCCCGACGATCATGCGCATCGTGGTGGACTTGCCCGCGCCGTTGGGGCCCAGGAAGCCCGTGACCTTGCCGGGTTGGACGGTGAAGGAGATGCCGTCGACGGCGATCTTCGTCCCGTACCGCTTGGTGAGGTTG
>JAYTSH010000036.1:0-3341 GCA_043745755.1 Cellulomonas sp.
AGTTCGCGCCGAAGGGGTAGGGACGTCCAGGCCAGATACGCATTCGGTCAGCCTGCCAGCAGTTGACCGTCCCGGACACCGCAACGGTGCTGCGGGGTCACGCGTGCCGTGCTCGTCGGCGGCCGAGGACGGCGGAGATGGCGTCGCTCATGAGGTCGACGCCCTTGAGCGCGCTTGTCTCTGCCGGCCCGCGCACCGTGCGCAGACCGGTCGCGTCGGAGAGCTGCGTCGCGCCGCCGTCGGGGCCGAGGGGGAGCACGATCCGCTCAGGCGCCGGGGTGTAGGCGGCGGACGGTGCGCGTCCCTCGACGAGGTCACGAATGTTCGTGGCGACCACCTCGGCGTGCGCCCGCGCCGCGCTGGCCCGCTTCGTCTCGCGGACGTCGGTGATGTCGCCGATCGCGAACACCCGCTCGTGGCCGACGACGGACATGGCCGACGTCACGCTCAGGCTCCCGTCCTCGTGCCGTGCGCGGGCCAGGTCGGCGTCGAGGTAGTCGGTCATCGGGTGCGACCCGTAGCAGCGGAACCAGATGTCGGCGTCGATGTCGAGGCCGTTCGTCGTCTGGACGGTGAACGGCGTCAAGGTCCCGACGTCGACCGGCGGCAGGTAGCCGAGCCGTGAGTCGAGCACGATCCGCACGCCTCGGTCGTCGAGCTGGCTACGAACCGCCGCGCGCAGCTCGGGCAGGTAGTCGCCGGCGGGGAGGATGTCGGTCCCCTGCTCGACCACGGTCACCGCAAGGTGCGGGAATGCCGATGTCAGCTCACCGGCGAGCTCGAGGCCGACAGGACCGGCGCCGACGAGGAGCACGCGCCGGGCGGACGCGAGGGCGGCCCTGGTCCGCACGAGGCGGGCGGCGGCCACGGTGACCTGGTCCTCAAGAAACTTCGCCGGGAACGGGTAGCTGGTCCCGGTCGCCAGCACGAGGAAGTCGGTGTCGATCGACTCGGTCGCGGACAGGTGCACCCGGGTGGCGCTGGCAAGCCGGACCCGGTCACGGATGATCTGCCCGTGCCGCAGCAGCTGGTCGTAGGGAAAGAACACCCGGTCCAGCCACTCGGGGTCGACGACGGCCCGCAGAGCACCCGCGGCGTGCACGAACGCGTCCTTGGGCTCGATCAGCACGACCTCGAGGAGATCGTCGAGCGTCTTCGCGACCAGCGTCCCGCCGTAGCCGGCGCCGACCACGACCACTCGTTGGCCCATCCTGATGCTCCCATCGCCTCGGTGTGTCCTGGACCCAGCATGGACCAGAAAGATCGACGAGAACGGTGCGGGGGGAACGGACGCGCTGTGGTGCCGGTCTCACAGGGTTGGCGCAGCGACGGATCAGGGCGCCGTCGTTCCCGTGGGGGGCCGCACGGCCGACATGGACGCCGGGAGTGCCATGAGAGACAGCAGCCCGCCGGTCGCCAGCAGCCCCGCACAGATGAGCATCGCCATGCGGTGCGCAGGGGCGAGGGTCGCAGCGTCGGTCAGCTGGGCGCCGACCCCGGCGACGAGCGGCAGGACGGCGACCGCGAGGAGACCGGCGATCCGGGCCACGGCGTTGTTGACGCCGCTCGCCGTTCCGGCGAGGTGGTCCGGAGCAGCCGACAGCGCTGTTGAGGTCAGCGGTGCGACCGTGAGCGCGAGCCCCAGACCGAGCCCGACCACGCCGGGCAGGACAGCCGACCCGTATGGCGCGTGGGGGCCGAGTCGAGCGAGCAGAGCGACGCTTCCCGCGCACACGAGGGGACCGACCGTCATGGGCAGACGTGGGCCGATCCGTGTCCCCAGGCCGCCGGCGCGCGAGGACAGGGCGAGCAGCAGCAGCGTCACGGGCAGCGGCGCGACCCCGGCAGCGAGCGGCGAGTACCCGCAGACCACCTGCAGTGTGACGACGAGGAAGAAGAAGACGCCGGACAACGCGGCGTAGACCAGGAACGTCGCGGCGTTGACCGCGCTGAACGACCGCCAACGGAAGAGGCGGAGCGGGAGCATCGGGTACCGCGTGCGGGACTCCATCCAGAGGAACCCGGCGACCGCGGCGACCCCCACGACGAGAGGCACGACGAGCGCCGGGTCGCTCACACCGTGCGTCGGCCATGCGGTGAACGCCGCGGTCAGCCCGGCGAGCCCCACCGCACCCAGGGTCGTGCCGGCGACGTCGAGGTGCGGAGCTGCGTCGGCGTCGGAGGACTCCGGGACGTGACGCAGTGCGGCGACGACGACGACGGCCAGGGGGACGTTGACCCAGAACACCCACCGCCAGCTCGCGACCTGCACGAGCCACCCACCGAGGAACGGGGCGAGCACTCCGGCGATGCCCCCGAGCCCTGACCACGCGCCGATCGCCCGCCCTCGGTCATCGGGACCGAACGACGCGTGGATGATCGCGAGCGAACCCGGCGTCAGCAGCGCACCGCCGACGCCCTGGAGCGCGCGCGCAGCTATCAGCGCCCGGATGTCCGGTGCGAGGCCGCAGAGCAGGGACGCGAGCGCGAACCAGACGACGCCGACCCGGAACACGCGGCGCCTGCCGAGCCGGTCGCCGAGCGACCCGCCGAGCAGCAGGAACGCCGCCAGGGTCAGCGCGTACCCGTTGACCGTCCACTGCAGAGACGCGGTGCCCGCGTGCATCTCACGGCCGATGACCGGCAACGCGATGGTCACGACCGTCCCGTCGATGAAGGCCAGCGCGGACCCGAGCACCGTGGCGAACAGGACCCAGCGACCTTGCGCGGTCCCGAAGACCAGTCCGCCATCCGTCCCGGCCATGGCGCCACCCTGCGCCGCCCCGGAGCAGTCCGCAACAGCGACCCGCCGGCGTCACGCCGGCGTCAGGCCAGCGGATGGACCGAAGCGAACAGGCGGCACTGGCAGCCATGCGGGACGATGATGAGACAGAAGGGTGGCGTCGAAGGAGACGGCGATGAGCAAGACGGTGGTCGTGGGGTATGACGACTCGGCGGAGTCCGCTGCCGCCGTTCGGTGGGCGGCGGCTGAGGCCGCGCGGTTCGGTGCCCGCCTGCAGGTCGTCCACGTGTGGGGGTTCGCGGGAGAGCCGCACGGCGGCGCTGGCACGTCGCGGCTCGGCGAGCAGGTGATGGCAGCGGTCCAGGGGGTCGCCGACGCGGGAGCGGGCATCGCGCGGGACGCTGCACCCGACGTCGAGGTCAGTGCGGTCGTGCGCCACGGACCGGTGGCTGAGGTGCTCGTCGACCTCTCGCGCGACGCGCTGCTCGTCGTCGTGGGTCGACGGGGGAGCGGGCAGGTCGCCGGCGGGCTGCTCGGTTCCGTGGCCCACGCCGTCCTGCACCTCGCACACTGCCCCGTCGTCGTCGTCCCGGCTGTG
>JAYTSH010000037.1:0-4915 GCA_043745755.1 Cellulomonas sp.
CGTCTACGCGGTCGGCCCCACGACTGTCGGCGACGCCTACTCCGTGGCCAACACCCTGCCGAACGTGCTGTTCGAGGTCGCCGCGGGCGGAGCGCTCGCCGGTGCACTGATCCCGGTGATCTCGGGGCCGCTGGCGCGCGGGTTCCGGGCTGACGTCGACCGCATCGCGTCCGCCGTCCTGGGCTGGGCCCTGCTCGTCCTGAGCATCCTCGCCGTCGCCGTCGTCGCGCTGGCCGATCCGATCGCGGGCGTCTTCGTCACGGTGGCTGGGCCTGAGCGCGACCTGGTCGCCGAGCTCCTCGTCGTCTTCGCCCCGCAGATCCCGCTCTACGGGATCGCCGTAGTCCTGTCCGGTGTGCTCCAGGCGCAGCGGCGCTTCTTCTGGCCAGCGTTCGCGCCTGTCCTGTCGAGCGTCGTCGTCATCAGTGCGTACCTCGTGTTCCGCTGGGAGGTCGACCGGGCGGGCCTCACGGTGTCCGGGACTGCGTTGGGTGACCTGCCACCTGCCGCGCTCGCCTGGCTCGCCTGGGGAACGACTGCGGGTGTGGCCGCGATGAGCCTGCCGCTGTTCGTCCCGACATGGCGCTCCGGGGTCCGGCTGCGCCCGACCCTCAGGTTCCCGCCGGGCGTCGCCCGACGGGTGGGCGGCCTCGCGGTCGCCGGTGTCGGCGCGCTGCTCGCGCAGCAGGTCTCGATCCTCGTGGCGGCTCGCCTCGCCAAGAGCTACGGGACCGACGGGACCTACACGACCTATCTGACTGTGATCCAGGCGATCTACCTGCTCCCGTACGCGGTGCTGGCGGTACCGCTCGCAACCAGCACGTTCCCGCGACTGGCCGGGCGTGCCGCGGCCGGGGATCGCGACGGCTACGCGCGGATGGCTGCGGCCACGACCCGTGCCGTCCTGGTTGCGAGCGGGGTAGGGGCAGCGGCGCTTGTGGCCGCTGTCCCCGGCGTTGTCGACGTGTTCGTGGCGATCGCCAGCGGTGACCGCGCCCTGGTCGCGTCGATGGGACCGGCCCTCACCTGGATCGCACCGGGGCTGCTCGGTCTCGGGCTGATCTTCCACGTGTCGCGCTCGCTCTACGCGCTCGAGCGTGGCCGTGCGGCGGTCGCGGCGACCAGCCTCGGGTGGTTGACGGTCGTCGTGGCGTCGGTCGTCGCGTGCTGGCTCCTGGTTCCAGACGGCCGCGACGGGCCGGCGGCATTGAACGCTCTCGCGATCGGCACCTCGGTCGGCATGACTGTGGGTGGCGCGGCACTGCTTGTCGCTCTGCGGCGCGCGGGTGGGCCTGGGGTCGGAGCAGGGCTCGGTCGCACCGTCGCGGTCCTCCTGGTGGCGGGCTCGGTGGGTTCGATCGCTGGACGTTGGACCGTGGACACGGTGCTCGCCATGGTCGGCAGCGGCGCCCTGGGTGCGGTCGGCGCCGCTGCTGGTGGTGCCTGCATCGCCGTCGCGGTGGTCCTCGGCGCCACCTGGTGGGCGGATCGCTCGACTCTCACGGGTTTGCGCTCGCCCGACGCCCGGCCCGGCACAGGCAGACCGCTCGCGACAAACCGGTACATCGATGGCTGAGCGGGCCGGGCACCACACGGCGACGGACCGGGCGAGTCGGGTGCTGATGATCGTCGGCCCGGCCGCCGGCGGGATCGGCGCTCACGCTGCGAGCCTCGTCCGTGGCCTGACGGACGAGGGCTGGCAGGTCGTCGTGGCCACTGCGCCCGTGACTGCGGAACGCTTCGACCTCGGATCGCATGTCGAGGTTGTGTGGCCCGGTCTGCGGCCGGTGGCTGCCTGGCGGGCTCTGCGCCGGCTCAGGGCCCTCGCCTCGGGCGCCGACGTCGTGCACGCCCAGGGGCACCAGGCGGGCCTGGTCGCACTCGCCATGACGGCGGGCTCGGCTCGGGGCGCTCCGCCCGTGGTCATCTCGTGGCACAACGCGATCCTGGGTTCGGGGGTCCTGCGCCGCGTCCGCACGCTGTTCGAGCGGGTGCAGGTGCGCCGCGCCGACCTCGTGACCGGAGCCTCGCAGGATCTGGTCGACCGCGCGAAGTCCCTGGGGGCGCGTCGCGCGGAACTGGCTGAGGTCGCGGCCCCGACCGCGGGACGGGCGTCCCTCGACAGGGTTTCAGCGAGGGCACAGCTGGCCGACGAGCTGGGAATCGACCCGGACGGTGACTGGCTGCTCACGGTCTCGCGCATCGCGCCGCAGAAGAATCTCGCAGTGCTCCTCAACGCTGCGAGGCTCGCGCAGGACGCGCGCGGCGGTGCGTCCGAACGCGGTGTCGTGTGGCTCGTCGTGGGGGATGGCCGCGACGACCTGCTGGCGTCGCTGCGCGCGACGGTCGCGGCCGACGCGACCCCGGTGCGATTTGTGGGTGCGCGCAGTGACGTGCCGACCTGGATGGCCGCTGCCGACCTCTTCGTGCTCCCGAGCGCCTGGGAGGCGCGTGCGCTCGTCGTGCAGGAAGCCCTCGCGGCCGGTCTGCCGATCGTGGCGAGCGCCGTCGGCGGCCTGCCAGAGCTCGTCGCGGACGCCGGGGTCCTCGTGGCGGCGGGTGACCCGGACGAGCTGGCCGAGGCCGTCGTCGGGCTGCTGGCCGATCCCGAGCGGCGCGAGGTGCTGGCGGCAGCTGGGAAGCGGCGCTGGGCTGCGCTGCCGGACGCGGCCGAGGTGCTCGAGGAGTGGACGGTGCGCTATCGCTCGATCATCTGAGCGCCGACTGGCGGCGCCGCGGGGTGGGGCGGTCGGCCGTACGGTAGAGTGAAAGCCCGTGGCAGACCGAGCAAATCGACTTCCCGGGCGGTCGGACAATACGACCCGGCACATCTTCGTCACCGGAGGCGTTGCCTCCTCTCTTGGCAAGGGCTTGACGGCCAGCAGCTTGGGACGACTCTTGCGATCGCGTGGTCTGAGGGTCGCGATGCAGAAGCTGGATCCGTACCTGAACGTCGATCCGGGCACCATGAACCCGTTCCAGCACGGCGAGGTCTTCGTAACCGAGGACGGCGCCGAGACGGACCTCGATGTCGGTCACTACGAGCGCTTCCTCGACGTGAACCTCGTCGGCTCAGCGAACGTGACGACCGGACAGGTGTACTCCGAGGTCATCGCCAAGGAGCGGCGCGGGGAGTTCCTCGGCGACACGGTCCAGGTCATCCCGCACATCACCGACGAGATCAAGTCGCGGATGCGCGCGCAGGCCCACCCCGCTGTCGGCGAAGCTCCCGACGTGATCATCACCGAGATCGGTGGAACGGTCGGCGACATCGAGTCGCAGCCCTTCCTCGAGGCAGCGCGTCAGGTCCGCCGCGAGCTGGGCCGCGAGAACGTCTTCTTCCTGCACGTCTCGCTCATCCCGTACATCGGTCCGAGCGGTGAGCTCAAGACGAAGCCGACGCAGCACTCGGTCGCCGCGCTGCGCTCGATCGGCATCCAGCCCGACGCGATCGTGTGCCGGGCCGACCGTGAGGTTCCCGAGTCCGTCAAGCGGAAGATCGCCTTGATGTGCGACGTCGACTCAGAGGCCGTCGTGACGGCCGTGGACTCGCCGAGCATCTACGACATCCCGCGCGTCCTGCACTCCGAGGGCCTGGACGCCTATGTCGTCCAGCGGCTCGGTCTGCCGTTCCGCGACGTCGACTGGGCCGACTGGGACGAGCTGCTGCGCCGCGTGCACAAGCCGGCGCACCGCGTCGAGGTCGCGCTCGTCGGCAAGTACATCGACCTGCCCGACGCGTACCTGTCGGTGACCGAGGCGCTGCGAGCCGGCGGCTTCCACCACGACGCGAAGGTCGTCATCCGCTGGGTCACCTCGGACGACTGCCAGACCCCCGAGGGGGCACGGCTCGCGCTCGAGGGTGTTGACGCGGTGCTCGTCCCCGGCGGCTTCGGCGTGCGCGGCATCGAGGGGAAGCTCGGCGCGCTTCGGTGGGCCCGCGAGCAGCTCGTCCCGACTCTGGGCATCTGCCTCGGCCTGCAGTGCATGGTCATCGAGTACGCGCGGAGCGTCCTCGGGCTGATCGGTGCGTCGTCGTCGGAGTTCGACGACCACCCCGCCCACCCGGTCGTCGCGACGATGGCGGAGCAGCTGGCGTTCGTCGGCGGCGAGGGCGACCTCGGCGGCACCATGCGCCTCGGTGCGTACGACGCGATCCTGACGCCCGGTTCGGTCGCGGCCGCGGCCTACGGCTCGACGAGGGTCTCGGAGCGCCACCGTCACCGCTACGAGGTCAACAACGCCTACCGCGGCAAGCTCGAGGCCGAGGGCATGGTGATCTCGGGGACCTCACCGGACTCCTCACTCGTCGAGTTCGTCGAGCTGCCGCGGGAGACTCACCCGTACTACGTCGGCACGCAGGCGCACCCCGAGTTCAAGTCGCGGCCGAACCGCGCGCACCCGCTGTTCATCGGTCTGATCGCGGCGGCGCTCGCACGGCGCGGCACCGAGGAGGACTGAGCGTGAGCGACGCGCCGTCCGACCGCGTGGCGGCGCGTCCGCTGGCGGGCCACACCCTCATCCATGCGGGCAAGATCTGGGACATCGTGAGCGATGTCGTGGACCTCGGCCCGACGCAGGTGCTGCGCGAGTACGTCGACCATCCCGGCGCGGTCGCGATCATCGCGATCGACGAGCAGGACCGGGTGCTGCTCGTCTCGCAGTACCGGCACCCGGTGCGGTCGGAGCTCTGGGAGCCGCCCGCCGGCCTGCTCGACGTCGCGGGTGAGCCTGCGGTTGTCGCGGCGGCGCGTGAGCTGGCTGAAGAGGCAGACCTACGGGCCGACACGTGGCACGTCCTCGTGGACTTCTACACGACGCCGGGCGGGTCGAGCGAGCGGATCGAGGTCTTCCTCGCCCGCGGGCTGCACGAGGTCCCCGCCGGCGAGCGGCACGTGCGGCTCGACGAGGAGGC
>JAYTSH010000038.1:0-4482 GCA_043745755.1 Cellulomonas sp.
CGACGTGGACTGGTTCATCCATCAGAGAGTTAGCGGAGGATATGGCAAAGAAGGACGGTGTCATCGAGATCGAAGGCAGCGTTGTCGAGGCCTTGCCGAACGCGATGTTTCGCGTCGAGCTGGCCAACGGCCACAGAGTGCTCGCCCACATCTCAGGCAAGATGCGTCAGCACTACATCCGGATCCTCCCCGAGGACCGCGTGGTCGTTGAGCTGAGCCCGTACGACCTGTCCCGCGGCCGGATCGTCTACCGCTACAAGTAACCGCCACTCGAACACGCCGTCGGTCCGAACCCGGGCGCCGCGGCGGCGGAGGAACATGCAATGAAGGTCAAGCCCAGCGTGAAGAAGATCTGCGACAAGTGCAAGGTGATCCGCCGGCACGGTCGCGTCCAGGTGATCTGCGAGAACCTGCGCCACAAGCAGCGCCAGGGCTGATGCCCTGTCGCTCGGGACGCAACCGAGCAGCACCACCGGTCCCGGCCTAGGCCAGGACCAGCAAGCGCACCGCCACTCCGGCACCGGCCCTTCGGTCGGCGCCGGTGAACCCTCGGTCGGAGGCCGAGGCCCGCAAGCACGCGGGAGGGCGGTGCGGCAGACCTCCGATGCAGTACAGGAGTCACCAGACACATGGCACGTCTTGTCGGCGTCGACCTCCCCCGCGAGAAGCGGCTCGAGATCGCGCTCACCTACATCTACGGCGTCGGTCGTACCCGTGCGCACCAGACGCTGGCAGCGACCGGCATCAGCCCGGACCTGCGCGTCAAGGACCTCGACGACGCGACGCTCGTCGTCCTGCGCGACTACCTCGAGGGCAACTACAAGCTCGAGGGTGACCTCCGCCGTGAGGTCGCTGCGGACATCCGCCGCAAGGTCGAGATCGGTTGCTACCAGGGCCTGCGGCACCGCCGTGGCCTTCCCGTGCACGGACAGCGCACCAAGACCAACGCGCGCACCCGCAAGGGTCCGAAGCGCACCGTCGCCGGCAAGAAGAAGGCCGGCCGGAAGTAGCACCGGCGCAGGGCCCGGTCGGCGCAGCACGCGCCGCCGCCCACGCGTCGGGACCACCGACATCACGACCCTGGCGACAGCCGGAGAATCAGAGAGAAACCGCAGATGCCCCCGAAGACTCGTGCAGCAGTTCGCAAGCCGCGCCGCAAGGAGAAGAAGAACGTCTCCCACGGCCAGGCGCACATCAAGAGCACGTTCAACAACACCATCGTCTCCATCACCGACCCCTCGGGTGCCGTGATCGCCTGGGCCTCGTCGGGCCAGGTCGGGTTCAAGGGCTCGCGCAAGTCGACGCCGTTCGCCGCTCAGCTCGCTGCTGAGGCTGCCGCGCGTCGTGCGCAGGAGCACGGCATGAAGAAGGTCGACGTCTTCGTCAAGGGCCCGGGCTCGGGCCGCGAGACCGCGATCCGCTCGCTCCAGGCAACCGGCCTCGAGGTCGGCTCGATCCAGGACGTCACCCCGCAGGCTCACAACGGCTGCCGCCCGCCGAAGCGTCGCCGGGTCTGATCCGCAGCAGGCGGTCCCGGCGCGGGGGAGACCTCGCGCCGGTGCCGCTCGGACTTGCCTGACCGGGTAGACCGAGACCCGGCCGGGTTGCAGTACTGCGGGGCGTCATATGGCGGACGCCCGCTGAGAGGAATCACACCGTGCTCATCGCACAGCGCCCCACCCTGACCGAAGAGGTCATCTCGGAGTACCGCTCGCGGTTCTCCATCGAGCCCCTCGAGCCCGGCTTCGGCTACACGCTCGGCAACTCGCTCCGTCGGACCCTGCTCTCCTCGATCCCGGGGGCCGCAGTCACGTCCATCCGCGTTGATGGCGTCCTGCACGAGTTCTCGACGATCCCGGGCGTGAAGGAAGACGTCACCGAGATCATCCTCAACATCAAGCAGCTCGTGGTCTCCTCGGAGAACGACGAACCCGTCGTGATGTACCTGCGCAAGCAGGGCGGCGGCGCCGTCACGGCTGCGGACATCGTCCCGCCGGCGGGCGTCGAGGTGCACAACCCCGACCTCCACCTCGCGACGATCAACGAGAAGGGCAAGCTCGAGATCGAGCTCACGGTCGAGCGTGGCCGCGGGTACGTCTCGGCGAACCAGAACAAGTCCTACGACGCCGAGATCGGCCGAGTGCCGGTCGACTCGATCTACTCGCCGGTCCTCAAGGTGACCTACAAGGTCGAGGCGACGCGTGTCGAGCAGCGGACCGACTTCGACAAGCTCATCGTCGACGTCGAGACCAAGCAGGCCATCAGCCCCCGCGACGCGCTCGCGTCGGCCGGTCGGACGCTCGTCGAGCTGTTCGGGCTGGCCCGTGAGCTCAACGTCGAGGCCGAGGGCATCGAGATCGGCCCGTCGCCGACGGACGCCGCGCTCGCCGCAGACCTCGCGCTGCCGATCGAGGACCTGCAGCTGACGATCCGGTCCTACAACTGCCTCAAGCGCGAGGGCATCCACTCGGTGGGCGAGCTCGTGGCGCGCAGCGAGGCCGACCTGCTCGACATCCGCAACTTCGGTGCGAAGTCGATCGCCGAGGTCAAGGAGAAGCTTGCCGAGCTCGGCCTGTCGCTCAAGGACAGCCCGCTCGACTTCGACCCGACTGCCGCCGCCGGCTACTACGACGCCGACGAGGGTGACTTCACCGAGGACGAGCAGTACTGACGCCGGGGGATGCGCGGTGCCCGTCGTCGGGTGCCGCGCGTAGCCCATCACTGGAACGCAAGGAGCAATAGATCATGCCTACGCCCACCAAGGGTCCCCGCCTCGGTGGCGGTCCGGCGCACGAGCGGCTGATCCTGGCCAACCTGGCCACGTCACTGTTCGAGCACAAGCGCATCACGACGACCGAGGCCAAGGCCAAGCGCCTTCGCCCGCTCGCCGAGCGGCTCATCACGTTCGCGAAGCGTGGAGACCTGCATGCGCGCCGCCGCGTCATGACCGTCGTGAGGGACAAGTCCGTCGTCCACGCGCTGTTCACCGAGATCGCCCCCGCTGTCGCGGAGCGTCAGGGTGGCTACACCCGCATCACGAAGATCGGCGCCCGCAAGGGCGACAACGCCCCCATGGCCGTGATCGAGCTCGTCCTCGAGCCGCTCTCGCCGAAGCAGGCCGTCGTCAAGGAGGCCGAGAAGGCCGCCAAGAAGTCCGCGCCGAAGACGGCCGCCCCGGCGACCGACGTCGACGCGCCGGCCGAGGCCGTCGTCGAGGCGTCCGCGAGCACCCAGCCGTACGGCGAGGGCTCGTACAAGGGCGACGACGTGCCCGAGGGCTTGACCGTCAAGGGCAACGAGGACTCGATGAAGTACCACGTCGAGGGCTCGCAGTGGTACGACGTGACCGTCGCCGAGGTCTGGTTCGCGACGGCCGAGGCCGCCGAGGCGGCTGGCTTCGTCCCGGCCGGTGGCGCCGAGGCGCAGGCCGGCGACACCGAAGAGGCCTGACCAGCACCAGCACGACACGCACGACGGCCCGGCCGGGGAGAGATCCTTGCCGGGCCGTCCCCGTCCGCGGCACTAGCCTCGGACGGGGACCAGGTCGCCCGCCGGGTCCGTTGCGACCCGTGGGGAGGCGTGATGCCCGCTGAGCTGCCCGTCGTGTTCCTGCACGGCCTACGCACGTCGCGCACGATGTGGCGCGCACAGGTGTCGGCCGTCGAGGCTGCGGGTCACCCGGCGCTCGCGATCGACCTGCCGGGGCACGGTCGGCGTCGCGGCGAACGGTTCACGTGGGACGGCGCCATCGACGCGGTCGCCCGCGGTGTCGACGACGTCGGTGGACGCGCGCTCGTCGTCGGGCTGTCGCTCGGCGGATACGTGGGCATCGCGCACGCGGCGCGCCGTCCGGAGCAGGTCGCCGGCCTGGTCGCTGCCGCCTGCTCGACACGGCCGATGCGGCCGCTCGTGGGTGCCTGGGAGCTCGCGGTCCGGGCGATCGCCCACCTGCCCGACGAGGGAGCGCGACTGAACCAGCTGATGGTCGACCTGGCCCTGCCGTCCGCCGGCGCGCGCGACGTCGCAGCGGGCGGGTTCGCCCTCGACGTGGGCCGGGACGTGCTGCGGGCCGTTCAGGCCGCGCGGCCGGTGGACGACCTCACGCGGATCGAGGTCCCGGTGTGGCTCGTCAACGGGCGGTACGACCACTTCCGGGGTGAGGAGCGCCGGTTCCTGGCGGCATGCCGGGACGGGCGCCTCGTCGTGGTTCCGGGCGCGACCCACCTGGTCAGCCTTGTCGCCCCCGTGCGGTTCACACGCGTGGTCCTCGGGGCCCTGGACGCCCTGCAGCGGTGAGCGGCGCCTGATGCGTCACACCGACGAGCGCAGCGCCCACGCGCGGACCCCACCGACGATGCCGGCCTGGTTCGGGACGACGACGACGTCGTCGCCGAGGCGTTCGAGCGCCTGCGGGATGATCCGGCGCGAGTTGCCGCCGCCGAGGTAGAGCCGGTCCCAGCAGAACACGGGCCGCAGACCCTC
>JAYTSH010000039.1:0-3618 GCA_043745755.1 Cellulomonas sp.
GGCGTGCCGCGTCGAGCGTGGCCACCGGGAGCCGGATCGCGATGCCCACCATCGCACCGCCGGCCGCGAGTCCCTCCGCGGCGAGGTCGAGGTCGGCGGACACGGGCGGCGTCTCGCCCAGCGGTTCGTCCGCACCCAGGTCGTCCACGGTCATGTCAGCGTCCTTCCGGTCGAGCGGTGCGCCGGCACCGACGCGCACCCCATCGTGCACCCGACCGAGGCTGCTCCGGGCGAGATCGCGTCCGCGTCCGACCGTCAGCTGCCGGACGAGAGCCAGTGGGCCGGTCGGGTCAACGGCGGACCGACCTGGGTGCGCTCGTCGCCGTTCGCCGCGGCGAGCTGGAACTGCGTGCGGAACAGGCTCCAGGTGAGGTCGGCGCCCGAAAGGTCCGCCCCTGTGAGGTCGGCTCCGATGAGGTCGGCAAGCCGCAGGTCGGCTCCGCGGAGATCGGCGCCGATGAGGTACACGCCGCGCAGGTCTGCGCCGCGCAGGCTCGCCCCCATGAGATCGGCTCCCGGGTGCTGCGCCGATGGGCGCCCGACGTCGGCGCGCACGAGCTCGCTCGCGGCGAGCAGCAGAGTGTTGACGGACCGTCGATGGTCTGCGACGTCGAGCGCCAGGAGCTCGTCGGGGGGCAGCCGCGTGAGGCGTTCGGTCTCGTCGAGCGCCTCGCGCAGCGCGACCACGAGCGACTCCGCGGCCGGTCGTGCGAGCGCCTCGGTGGCCGACGACACCGCAATGCAGTGTGCGCAGTCTGCGCGCAGGACGGACGGTCCGACGTCGGGCATACGGTCAGGCACCGCCGCCTCCTGGGTAGATGCTCACGGTCCGGCGTCGGTCCCGACGTCACACTGCGGCACGAACACCCATGATTCCTCGGCGTGCCTCAGGTGGTGCTACAGGTCGTTGCCTGCGTAGGACAGGTTGAAGCTCTTGTTCGCCACGGGGAAGTCCGGGACGATCGTGCCGGACAGCGCCACCGGCAGCGCGGGCCATGTCATGAACGACGGGTCAACGATCTTCAGTCGTGCCAGCCTGCCGTCCGCAGCGATCTCGACCCGGTGCGCGATGGTGCCGCGCCAGCCCTCGACGAGCCCGAGACCCGCGACCTGACCGCCCGGCACAAGCTGCGGTCGCTCGCGGTGCACCGTCCCGGGCCGAGCGTCACGCAGCAGGAGATCGAGCAGCGCGACGCTTGCGCGCACCTCGCCCGCGCGGACAAGGAAGCGGGCCAGCACGTCGCCCTCGCTGCGCACGACTGAGGTGACCTGCGTGGTCGCAGCGTGGAACGGGTGGTCCCGACGGGCGTCGATGTCCACACCGCTGGCCCGCGCGACGTACCCGAGAGCACCGATCTGGCGAACCTGGTCGCCGCGGAGCACTGCCGTCCCGGTGAACCGGTCCCGGACGACGCTGTTGCCCAACGCCAGGTCGACGATCTCCACGACCTCGGCCGCGATCTCAGCGAGCTGGCTCGAGGTGGGCAGCTGGGCGACGCGCGCACCGCCGGGCATGACCGCTCCCCGCAGCAGGCGGTGCCCGGTGACGTCGGCGTTGAGCCGGAGCAACCGCTCCCGGACCCGCAGTGCATGCGCGTTGAGGATGCCGAAGCCGACGTCGTTGCACAGCGCACCGAGGTCGGCGACGTGGTTGTACAGCCGCTCGAGCTCCAGCAGGACGGCACGCAGGAGCCCGGCCTCGGCGGGCACGTCCCAGTCGTAGGCGTCCTCCACCGCGAGGCAGTAGGCGAGAGCGTGGCCGACGCTGGTGTCGCCCGAGACCCTTTCGGCCAGCAGGAGCGCATCTGCCGGCGTGCGCTCCTCGGCGAGCTTCTCGATCCCCTTGTGCGTGAACCAGAGTCGTGCCTTGAGCTTGAGGATGGTCTCGCCGACGACGGAGAACCTGAAGTGACCGGGCTCGATGAGCCCCGCGTGGATCGGGCCGACCGGGATCTCGTAGACCCCCGGCCCTTGCACGGTCACGAACGGGTACGGCTCGTCGACCGCGCCGAACTCGGGGGCGGGCCCGGCGTCGGACCGCATGGCGTACCACCCGACGGGCCAGTGCTGGTGACGCACGAGCCTGCGCGGCAGGGGGTGGCCCAGCGGGGCGATGCCGTACAGGTCCCGCATCTCCCGCTCGAAGCGACCCGCGGGGAACGACAGCGCCGCGAGGGTCGGCACCTGCGGTGCGTCCCGATCCGTACGCAGCACGAGCTCGACCCGACGGTCCGGGCTGCCGGCGGTGAACAGGTACACGACGCGGAAGGCGTCCGGGTCTTCGTGGGCGGCCACGAGCGCGAGGCGGTAGCCGTCGTCCAGCAGCGCGCCGACCCCCGCCGCGAGCTCGGCGGCACCGACCTCCCGACGGCTCTGGGCCGGGCTGTTCACGGGGTCCCCGCAATCAGTGCGGCGGCGCGCAGCAGCTGGTCGAGCGGCCACGCGACGACGCCGAGGACCGCGAGGACGGCAAGCCCGGTCACGAGCGGAGCAACCCCCGCGGCCGTGCGCACGGGCGCGAGCGCCTGCGGGCGCACCTGCGTCCTCGTGAGGATCGAGGACACGGCCGCAGCGGTCGGTACGGGCGCCGTTGCCGGCCCGGCACCTGGCGGCGCCGTCACGGCGGGGGGCCGCCCGAACAGCATCCCCGCGCCGTGCGAGGCGATCGCGACGAACACGACGAGGAGCAGCACCAGCGCCACGGCGAGCGCCCAGCCCAGCCCGGCGTCGGCTGCCGCCCGGGCCAGGGCGAGCTCGCTCACGAACAGGCTGAACGGCGGGAGCCCGAGCAGGGCGGCGAGCCCGAGCGCAAAGGTCCCGGCCAGCACCGGCCGACGAGCGAGCAGGCCGCGCACACCCGAGATCTGCGTCGTGCCCTCAAAGGCCAGGATCTGACCGGAGCCGCAGAACAGCACGGACTTGGCGAGGCCATGACCCAAGATGTGGAGCAGCAGTGCCGCGACGGCGAGCGGGGTGCCGACCGCCGCGCCGAGCACGACCAGCCCCATGTGCTCGATGCTCGAGTAGGCGAGCAGCCGCTTGTAGTCGCGCTGCGCGATGAGCATCGACGCCGCGAGCGCCAGCGACGTGAGCGCGGTCGTGAGCAGCAGGATGCGCACGAAGCCGGGGTCGAGCGCCCCGACCGCGATCACGCGGTACCGCAGCAGCGCGTAGACGGCGACCGACAGCAGCACGCCGGACATCAGTGCGGACACCGGCGCGGGCGCCTGGCTGTGTGCGTCGGGCAGCCAGCTGTGCATCGGCACGAGCCCAGCCTTGGTGCCGAACCCGAGCACGAGGAGCGCGAACGCGACCCGCATCACTCCAGGGTCAAGCCGGTCGGCGTGCGCGACGAGCACCGTCCAGTCGAGCGAGCCCTGCGACCCGATCCCGGAGTGCTGCGAGGCGTAGTAGACGAGCACGGTCCCCAGGTAGGCCAGCGCGATGCCGACCGAGCAGATGATCACGTACTTCCACGTGGCCTCGACCGCCTTGCGACCGCCTCGGTGCCCGACGAGAAACGCCGTCACGATCGTGGTCGCCTCGATCGACGCCCACAGCACGCCCAGGTTGCTGGCGAGCACCGCGAGCACCATCGCTGCGAGGAACATCGGCACG
>JAYTSH010000040.1:0-3356 GCA_043745755.1 Cellulomonas sp.
GTCGGCGTCGGAGGGGAGCCGTCCCCCGGCTACCGGATCTTACCCTGTCCGACCCAGCCGGGTCGCTACACTCGCAGCACCGACCTCAGGAGGCCCCTCGTGCGTCTGCTCGTCACCGGCGGAGCCGGCTTCATCGGCTCGAACTTTGTCCACCAGACCGTCCGGGAGCACCCCGAGGTCGAGGTGACAGTGCTCGACGCGCTCACCTACGCAGGCGACGAGAAGAGCCTCGCGCCGGTCGAGGACAAGATCACCTTCGCCAAGGGCGACATCACCGACGCCGACCTCGTCGGCGAGCTCGTGCGCGACGCGGACGTCGTCGTCCACTTCGCCGCCGAGTCGCACAACGACAACTCGCTGAGCAACCCGTGGCCGTTCGTCCAGACGAACGTCATCGGCACGTTCACGCTGCTCGAGGCGGTCCGCCGGCACGGCACGCGGTACCACCACATCTCTACCGACGAGGTGTACGGCGACCTCGAGCTCGACGACCCGGCGAAGTTCACTCCCGAGACGCCGTACAACCCGTCCAGCCCGTACTCGTCGACCAAGGCCGCGAGCGACCTCCTCGTGCGCGCGTGGGCCCGGTCGTTCGGGGTGGCGGCCACGATCTCGAACTGCTCGAACAACTACGGCCCGTACCAGCACGTCGAGAAGTTCATCCCGCGCCAGATCACCAACGTGATCGACGGCATCCGCCCCAAGCTGTACGGCACGGGCGAGAACGTCCGCGACTGGATCCACGTCGAGGACCACAACTCGGCCGTCTGGGCGATCATCGAGCGCGGCCGGATCGGCGAGACCTACCTGATCGGCGCGAACGGCGAGCAGAACAACAAGGACGTCGTGGAGCTCATCCTCGAGCTCACAGGGCAGCCCCGGGACGCCTACGACCTCGTGAGCGACCGACCCGGTCACGACATGCGCTACGCGATCGACTCGACCAAGCTGCGCGAGGAGCTGGGGTGGGCGCCGCGGTACGAGAACTTCCGCGACGGGCTGGCCGCGACGGTCGACTGGTACACGGCGAACGAGGCCTGGTGGCGCCCGCAGAAGGACGCGACCGAGGCGAAGTACGCGCAGCTCGGGCGCTGACGCCCCTGATCTGCACAGACTCTCCACGACGTCCGCCGCGCCGCTCCGCGATGTGTACAGGCGTTGCTCCTAGGCTCCTGACGTGACCACCCACCATGCCGTCGCGCCGGGCCCTCGCACGGCCCGCCACTCCCGCAGCGTCCGCACCCATCACGCCCTGCGCGGGGTCGCACTGGTGGTCACGGCCGTCCTGGCGTTCGGCGTCGCCGGCGTCGCGTCCGCCTACGCGCGCCTGCAGGGAAACATCAAGTCCGCCGACGTGACCGGCCTGCTGGGTGACCGCCCGACACAGGCGCCCGCGAACCCGAACGACCCGAACGCCGGCAGGGCCGTCAACATCTTGCTCATCGGTTCAGATGTCCGGTCCGGCGACAACGGCACCATCGGCGGGGTGGTGTCGGGGATGCGCTCGGACACCGCGATCGTGCTCCACATCGCGGCCGACCGCAGTCGCATCGAGGCGGTGTCGATCCCCCGCGACTCGCTCGTCAAGATCCCGGCGTGCCAGCGATCGGACGGGTCCACGTCCAAGGCCCAGACGGGGATGTTCAACGCGGCGTTCTCGTTCGGGTCGGAGAGCGGCAAGGTCTCCGACGCGGCGGCGTGCACCATGAAGACGGTCGAGCAGACGACCGGGGTGTTCATCGACCACTACGTCGTGATCGACTTCGCCGGCTTCATCACGATGATCAACGCGCTGGGCGGCGTGCCGATCTGCATCCCGACCGCCTTGGACTCCCCCGACGCCGGGCTGCACGTCTCCGCAGGGTTCCAGACCCTCGACGGCCCGACCGCACTCGCCTTCGCACGGGCCCGCAAGGGCGCGGGGCTCGGTGACGGGTCGGACACGGGGCGGATCGTGCGGCAGCAGAAGCTGCTGGCCGCGACGGTCAAGGCTGTGCGGTCCAAGAACCTCCTGACCGATGTCCCCGAGCTCGTCCGGTTCCTCGACGCAGCGACCAGCTCGCTCACCGCCGACCCCGACCTCGCGTCGATCCCGAGCATGTCGGGTCTGGCCTTCAGCGTGAAGAACACGCGGGACATCCAGTTCATGACCATCCCGTTCGGCCCGGCCCCCAGCGACCCGAACCGGGTCGTGTGGACCAAGGCTGCGGATCCCATCTGGGCGAACATCGCCAAGGACGTCCCCATGCTGGGAACCGTGACCCCGGCCGCGACCGCGGGGACGACGGCGGCGCCGAGCGCCGCGACGGCCCCGGGCACGACGAGCCCGACCACGCCGACCACCACCAAGACGGTGCCGGCTCCCACCACCAAGACGGTGCCGGCTCCCGCCGCGACGACGCAGACCGCCGGCACCATCACGCCCGACGACGCCACACCCGCGTGCGCCTGAGAGCGACGGTGAGCTGACGATGACGTCCGACGACGAGAAGCGCGCCGCCGCGTCGCGCGCCCGCGCGGGCGGTTCCGCGCGTCCGATCAATCCGACCGGGCGACCCGCGGCACCGGGCTCACCGCGACCGGGTGCTGCGGCGCACCCACCGAGCTTCACGCCGGGGGCGGGTCAGTCCCGACCGGCAGCCTCCCCCGACGCCGTGCCCGTCGGGGGTCCCGCGCGCCCGGCTGCGCCCTCGGGACCCCCGGTGCAGCGGCCGCCGAACCCGCCCCGCACGACGACACCAGACTGGCCCGCTGCGCCCAGCGCTGCGCGGCCCGCGACTGCGCGACCGATGCCCGCCGTCGACGGTGCCCCGCGCGCTCCCCGTACGGGGCGTCGGCGTGCGATCCTCATCTCCGTCGTCGTCGTGCTCGTGGCCCTGCTCGCGTGGCCCATCGGCCTCGCGATCTGGGCGAACGGCAAGCTGAACCACATCGACGCGCTCTCGGGCGCCGCCGACACTCCCGGCACGACCTACCTGCTCGCCGGCTCGGACTCGCGCAGCGACGGCGCCGTGCCGCAGGACGGCACACTGGGCGCCCGCACGGACACGATCATGGTGCTCCAGGTGCCGTCGAGCGGTCCGGTCGCGCTCATCAGCCTCCCGCGTGACACCTACGTCGACGTCCCCGGGCACGGGCACGCCAAGCTCAATGCGGCGTTCTCATGGGGTGGCGCACCGCTGCTCGTCAAGACGGTCGAAAAGCTCACGGGGTTGACGATCGACAAGTATGCCGAGGTCGGTTTCGCGGGCCTCGAGAACGTCGTCGACGCCGTCGGCGGCGTGAGCCTGTGCTCGGACCTCACGGTCAACGACGCCGACTCCGGCATGGTGTGGACGCCCGGCTGCCACGAGGTG
>JAYTSH010000041.1:0-2788 GCA_043745755.1 Cellulomonas sp.
GGTGAAGTGCGCGTTCGTCATCCCGAGCTCCTCACCCTGGTAGACGTACGGCGTGCCGCGATGAAGGTGGAGCACGGTGGCGAGCATCGTGGCCGACTCGCGGCGGTAGGCGGTGTCGTCGCCGAACCGCGACACGATCCGCGGCTGGTCGTGGTTGTCCCAGTAGAGCGAGTTCCAGCCGACGTCGGCGAGCCCCACCTGCCAGCGGCCGAACGATGCCTTGAGGTCCGACAGACGCAGCGGTCGCACGTCGAACTTTCCGCCAGGGCCGTGGTCGAGCCCGACGTGCTCGAACTGGAACACCATGTCGACCTCAGCCCGCACGGGGTCGGTGAAGAGGCGCGCATCGTCGATCGTCACGCCCGGCATCTCCCCCACCGTCAGGAGGCGGTCGGGGCGGTCGGCGAACACCTCTCGGTGCATCTCGGCGAGGAACTCGTGGATGCGGGGGCCGCAGGTGTAAGCGCCGCTCCCGTCGCCGTACGGACCCGACGTCACGGGGCCGTCGGGCAGCGACGTGTCCTTGGAGACGAGGTTGATGACGTCCATGCGGAACCCGTCGACGCCCCTGTCGAGCCACCAGCGCATCATGGCGTGCACTGCACGGCGCACGTCGGGGTTCTCCCAGTTCAGGTCCGGCTGCTTGCGGCTGAACAGGTGCAGGTAGTACTCGCCACTCGACGGGTCGAGCTCCCACGCCGGGCCCGAGAAGAACGACGCCCAGTTCGTCGGTTCCGCGCCCGGCTCCCCCGCCGTCATGCCGGCACGCGGCGGACGCCACCAGTACCAGTCCCGCTTCGGGTTGTGGGTTGACGCCTGCGACTCGACGAACCACGGGTGCTCGTCCGACGTGTGGTTGACGACGAGGTCCATGACGAGCCGCATGCCGCGCGCGTGCAGGGCCGCGACCAGGGCGTCGAGGTCCGCGAGCGTCCCGAACACCGGGTCGATGTCCTGGTAGTCGCTGATGTCGTAGCCGTTGTCGTCCTGCGGCGACCGGTACACCGGCGAGAGCCACAGGACGTCGACGCCGAGCTCGGCGAGATGGTCGAGCCGGTCGACGATCCCGCGCAGGTCCCCGATGCCGTCGCCGTTCGAGTCCTGGAACGAACGCGGGTACACCTGGTAGACGACGGCCCGGGTCCACCAGACCGCGTCGTCGGGCGTGACCGTCACGAGGTCTCCTCGCTCGGGCCGACGCGCTGGTCGAGAGCCGTGAGCCCGTCGATGCTCGCGGCATCGCGCGTAGCGCGGTAGGCGGCGAGCTCCTCATGGGCCTTGCGGCCCGACCGTTGCGTCAGGAGGTCACGGTCACCGACGTGCTCGATCAGCGGGACCTGGAACCCGCACCGGACCTGCACCTCAGACCAGCACGGCACCCTTGGACGCCGACTGGACGAGCTTGACGTACTTGGCGAGCACGCCGCGGGTGTAGACCGGCGGCAACGGCTCCCAGCCGACCTTGCGCGCCTCGAGCTCCGCATCGTCGACCAGCAGGTCGAGCCGGGCGTTCGCGACGTCGAGACGGATCCGGTCGCCGTCGTTGATGAAGGCGATCGGGCCTGCGTCGACGGCCTCGGGCGCGATGTGGCCGATGCACAGACCGGTCGTGCCGCCCGAGAAGCGTCCGTCGGTCAGCAGGAGCACGTCCTTCCCGAGCCCCGCGCCCTTGATCGCCCCGGTGATGGCAAGCATCTCCCGCATCCCCGGGCCGCCCTTGGGGCCCTCGTAACGGATGACGACGACGTCGCCGGCCACGATCGTGCCGTCCTCGAGCGCATCCATCGCGGCGCGCTCACGCGTGAACACGCGCGCGGTGCCCTCGAACACCTCCGAGTCGAAACCCGCCGACTTCACGACCGCACCGTCGGGCGCGAGCGAGCCGTGCAGGATCGTGATGCCGCCGGTGCGGTGGATGGGGTTGTCGAGCGCACGCAGGATCTTGCCGTCCGGGTCGGGCGGCGCGATGTCCGCGAGGTTCTCCGCGACCGTCTTGCCCGTCACTGTCAGGCAGTCGCCGTGGATGAGCCCGGCCTCCAGCAGCGCCTTCATGACGACCGGGACCCCGCCGACCCGGTCGACGTCGGCCATGACGTAGCGGCCGAACGGCTTGAGATCGCCCAGGTGCGGCACCTTGGCTGCGACGCGGGTGAAGTCATCGAGCGTGAGGTCGACCTCGGCCTCGTGCGCGATCGCGAGCAGGTGCAGGACGGCGTTGGTGGAGCCGCCGAACGCCATCACCACCGCGATGGCATTGTCGAACGCCGGCTTGGTCATGATCTGACGCGCGGTGATGCCCCGGCGCAGCAGCTCGACGACAGCCTCACCCGATCGGTGCGCGAACGCATCGCGGCGGCGGTCGGCGGACGGCGGCGCGGCGGACCCGGGCAGCGACATGCCGATGGCCTCGGCGACCGACGCCATCGTGTTGGCGGTGTACATGCCCCCGCACGCACCCTCGCCGGGACAGATCGCCCGCTCCAGGCGGTCGAGGTCGCCGCGGCTCATGAGCCCCTTGGCGCACGCACCCACGGCCTCGAACGCGTCGATGAGGGTGACGTCCTTCTCGGTGCCGTCCTCGTACTTGACCCAGCCCGGCATGGTCGTGCCCGCGTACAGGAACACGCTGGCGAGGTCGAGCCGCGCGGCCGCCATGAGCATGCCGGGCAATGACTTGTCACAGCCCGCTAGCAGCACCGATCCGTCGAGGCGCTCGGCCTGCATGACGGTCTCGACGCTGTCCGCGATGATGTCGCGGCTCACGAGCGAGAAGTGCATGCCCTCGTGG
>JAYTSH010000042.1:0-3007 GCA_043745755.1 Cellulomonas sp.
CCACGGCTGTGTGCAACAGCCGAGACTTGCGGCGAACAACCCGGCAGCCGCCACCGCTGCCGGACGTCCGATGAGCCGTCAAGCTCGACGAACCTGAGCACGTGTGCAGCGTCAGCCCTGCATGTCCACGAATCGTGAGTAGTGGCCCTGGAACGCCACGGTGATCGTGTCGGTCGGCCCGTTGCGGTGCTTGGCCACGATCAGGTCGGCCTCACCGGCACGCGGCGACTCCTTCTCGTAGGCGTCCTCGCGGTGCAGAAGAATGACCATGTCGGCATCCTGCTCGATAGATCCACTTTCGCGAAGGTCGCTCATCATCGGGCGCTTGTCGGTGCGCTGCTCCGGGCCACGGTTCAGCTGAGAGATCGCGATGACCGGGACCTCAAGCTCCTTCGCGAGCAGCTTGAGCGCACGCGAGAACTCCGAGACCTCCTGCTGGCGGGACTCGACGCGCTTGCCGGACGACATCAGCTGCAGGTAGTCGATGACCACGAGCTCGAGATTGTGCCGCTGCTTGAGGCGCCGGCACTTCGCTCGGATCTCCATGAGCGACATGTTCGGGGAGTCGTCGATGAACAGCGGCGCCTCGGAGATCCGGCCCATCGTGGCCGCGAGCTTCTGCCAGTCGTCCTCGCCCATCTGACCGGTCCGCATCTTCTGCAGATGGATCTTCGCCTCGGCCGACAGCAGTCGCATCGTGATCTCGTTGCGGCTCATCTCGAGCGAGAAGACGACGGACGTCTTTCCGTGCTTGATCGACGCGGAACGGACAATGTCAATGCCGAGAGTCGAGTTGTGGGTCGGGACCATGGCTGGGCTCGCGAGATACAGGTGCTCGGGGTGAGCGATCTCCACGCACCGCACAGGCACGGTGGCGATCGGCTCGACGGCCACGACGTACCGCTGGCGGAGGCGCGGAGTCGACGTGCGGCGGCGGTCCTTGTGGACGAGGCGCTTCCGCTCGAGCGCGAAGACGTCGTTGTCGGTCGTGAAGGTCAGGGTGTAGGCGACCGAGGTCTCGTCGGTGCGGCCACGGACGATGCGCGTCGACGATCCCGAGCGATACCCGAGCGAGTGGACAAGTTCGCGGACGTCGTCGGCCAGGCGCCTGCTGGTCAGGGTGATCTGCGGACTGCCCGTCGGGTTGACGGTGCCGTCGGTGTCGAGAAGCCCGGCCAACAGCTCGCGCCGCTGGGCCTCGCTCGACCTGAGGTACTCCGCCGGTATGTGCTTGTTGTTCATCACCCCGAGCGAACGCAGGATTCCCGCCACGGTGCCGTGGTGGTCGCGGCACGCCTGGCACTGACGCAGGCCGGTGCTCGGCAGGCCGCAGTCGGGGCACGTCGGGGCCGCGACCGGCGCGGACACGGCCTTGGCGCGGCCCCCGCACGACTGTCCGCAGGTCCGGATCTGGCTGGTGCGCGGGACGAACGCCCGCCCACAGACCACACACTCGCGGGCCGGGATCTCCGGAGGCTGTGGGAGCCGCAGGCTGTAGAGCCGGGCGGCACCCGCGGGCGACCGCTGCTCACGCGCAACCAGTCCCAGACCCTCGATCCGCATCGCGATCTCCGGGTCCGCAGACGTGAACCGCGCGGACGCGGAGTGCCCGTCGCCCAGCCAGACTCCCACCGCATAGGGCGGCAGGGGCAGATCCGCCGTGGGCAGCTGGAGCGCGGCCGTCACGTCGACGGAGTGGTTGGCGCGCCGATCGGCCGTGGCGCAGTGCAGCGTCGCTGCGAGCTGCTCGGTCGTCCTGATCTCGGCACTGCCGCGCGGCAGACGGCGCCCGGCGCGGGTCCGGGTCGCCCATTCGTGCTGGGCGTCCGCGACGATCTCTGTGCCGTCGTCGAACGTCACGCGGTAGCAGGGACGGTCGGTCATGACCGGTGTCGCTGCCACGACGCGGGTCGGCGTCCCGTCGGCGGCGATGAGCTGGTCGCCGACCTGGACTTCACCCATCGTCGTCCAGCCCGTGGGTGTCGGGAGAGGCGTGTCGAGCGCGAGGGCCTTGCCGATGGCGGGCCTCGCGGCAATGACGATCATCTGCCCGGGGTGCAGCCCGTTCGTCAAGCGGTCCAGGTCTGCGAAACCCGTGGGCACGCCGACCATGCCCACGCCACGGTGCCCCGCCGCCTCGATCTCGTCGACCGCACCGCCGATGATGTCGCCGAGCCGGCGGTAGTCCTCGGACGCGCGACGTTCCGTGACCGCGTACACCTCGGCCTGCGCGTTGTTGACGATGTCGTCGACGTCGCCCCCGTCGGTCGCGTAACCGAGCTGGACGATGCGCGTCCCGGCTTCGACGAGGCGGCGCAGGACGGCGCGCTCGCGCACGATCCGCGCGTAGTACCCCGCGTTGGCTGCGGTCGGCACCATCGAGATGAGGGTGTGGAGGTACGGCGCCCCGCCGATGCGGGTCATCTCGCCGCGCTTGGTCAGCTCGTCCGAGACGGTGACCGCATCGGCGGGCTCGCCGCGGCTGTACAGGTCAAGGATCGCATCGTAGATCGCCTCGTGCGCCGGGCGGTAGAAGTCGTTGCCGCGCAGCTGCTCGACGACGTCGGCGATGGCGTCCTTCGAGATCATCATGCCGCCGAGGACGCTCTGCTCCGCGGCGATGTCCTGCGGAGGGGTGCGGTCGAAGTCGCGGGGTCGGCCCGACCCCGACGGCATCCCGTACTCGAGCTCTTCGATCGTCACAGACCCATCCCTGCCTCGAGCTCACCCTACCGAACACACGTTCTACCGGGAGGGTCCGACACCCCTGCGCGACCGCGCTCCCAGCGAGGTCCGACGCACTGATCACGCCGACGTCGCCCATGGCCTCAGCGCACCGCCGAGCAGTCCGCCGAGCAGTCCGCCGAGCACGCCTACGCGAGGCTAGAGCCGTTTCGCCCGGAGGGAAAACGATGGCATCCACAGGCCCTGGGGACGACGCTCGATCCCCTGTGGACGGTGTCCGATTTCACTGTGCACAGGGTGTGGGTGCGCCTGTGGATAATCG
>JAYTSH010000043.1:0-1988 GCA_043745755.1 Cellulomonas sp.
GACCCGAGCAGCGCCTGGACGGCACCGAGCGCCTCGCCGCCGAGCCGTCGGCCCCACAGGGCAAGACGTGCGACGAGGACGCCGTCGCCCGCGCCGGCCGCGGCGATCTCCGCCACGGCGAGGTCCGCGTGGCTGTGGTCCTCAAGCACGTCGAGTACCAGCGCACGCGACGTCTCGTCGAGCCGAGCGGCCGCGATCCGGCAGAAGTCGTCAGCGACGCCATAGCCGACGTACGACGTGAGCAGCCGCTCCCACCACGTGCTCGGGGAGGTCCGCAGGTCGAAGTCGTCGAGCACGTGGTCGAAGCAGCCCATCGCGGCCAGCGGGTCCCCGCCGAGCTCGACGATCCGGTCCATGACACGGTCGCGGCGCGCGACGGCGGCGGCGGCGAAGCGGCTCAGCGCGAGGCGCTCGCCGAGGGTCGGTGCGACGGCGGAGTCTTCCGCGCTGCGGGTGAACGCCTCGAGCTGGAGCTGGGCCACCAGCCCGAGCAGCTCGATCGCGTCGGCGGGTGTGCCGTTCGTGCCGGGCGAGCCGGACGTGCCTGACTGCGCCGTCTGGGTCATCGGACGATCGTACCGCCGCCCGGAGGACCGTCCGGTAGGATGTGTCCGTACATCGGTTGCCCGGTCGTCTCGACCGCCTCGCGCACCGCGCGAATGACATTCACGATCGGCTGCCGGCCGCCCTGCGTGACGATGCCCGCTCCCGACCCGGCCCACGTGCCGCGGGAAGCGTGCGGCCCGCCACCACTCGAGTGAAGAGTCATCTGTGACCACGACCGACACCACCCTCGACCCTGCGACGGACAGCACATCGGCCACCGACGCCGACACCGCTACGAGCATCCAGGCCATCAACTCGTCCTTCGCGGACTTCGACATCCGCCGCGAGATCGTCGACGCACTCGCGGGGGTCGGCATCACACAGCCGTTCCCGATCCAGGCGATGACCCTTCCGGTCGCCCTCGCCGGCCACGACATCATCGGCCAGGCGAAGACCGGTACCGGCAAGACCCTCGGCTTCGGCGTCCCGCTCCTCAACCGCGTCGTGGCTCCCGGCGAGGACGGCTACGACGCGCTGCAGGCCCCCGGCAAGCCGCAGGCGCTCGTCATCCTGCCGACACGTGAGCTCGCGGTGCAGGTCGCCAAGGACCTCGCGACCGCATCGAGCAACCGCGGCGTGCGCGTCGTGCTGCTGTACGGCGGCCGCGCATACGAGCCGCAGGTCGCCGCACTCGCGAAGGGTGTCGAGGTCGTGGTCGGAACCCCCGGTCGCATGATCGACCTGCAGAACCAGGGCATCCTGGACCTGTCGCAGGCACGCTGCGTCGTGCTCGACGAGGCCGACGAGATGCTCGACCTCGGGTTCCTGCCGGACGTCGAGAAGCTCCTGTCGCGCACGCCGGCGGCACGCCAGACCATGCTTTTCTCCGCCACGATGCCGGGTGCCGTCGTCGCGATGGCCCGCCGCTACATGACACAGCCGACGCACATCCGCGCCAACGACCCGGACGACGCCGGCAAGACCGTCAAGAACATCAAGCAGGTCGTCTACCGCGCGCACGCGATGGACAAGGTGGAGGTGCTCGCGCGGATCTTGCAGTCCGAGGGTCGCGGCCTGACGATCGTCTTCGCCCGCACGAAGCGGACCGCGGCCAAGGTCGCGGACGACCTCATCGAGCGCGGGTTCGCCGCTGGCGCGCTCCACGGCGACCTCGGCCAGGGCGCCCGCGAGCAGGCGCTGCGCGCGTTCCGCAACGGAAAGGTCGACGTCCTCGTTGCGACCGACGTCGCAGCGCGCGGGATCGACGTCGACGACGTCACGCATGTCATCAACTACCAGTGCACCGAGGACGAGAAGATCTACCTGCACCGCACCGGACGCACCGGCCGCGCGGGGCACAAGGGCACTGCGGTGACGTTCGTCGACTGGGACGACATGCCGCGGTGGGGCCTCATCAACAAGGCCCTCGACCTCGGCATCCC
>JAYTSH010000044.1:0-10885 GCA_043745755.1 Cellulomonas sp.
CACCGACGGCACGGCCGCGGAGATCACCTCCACAGCGATCATCGGTCAGACAGCCGCCTACTTCGGCCTCACGATCGAGGACCTCTGTGGTTCCTCGCGGTCCCGTGTCCTCGTCACCGCGCGGCAGATCGCCATGTACCTGTGTCGTGAGCTCACGGAGCTCTCGCTGCCGAAGATCGGCCAGGCCTTCGGTGGCCGGGACCACACCACTGTGATGCACGCCAACCGCAAGATCCGCGAGCTCATGGCCGAGCGCCGCAGCATCTACAACCAGGTGACCGAGCTGACGAACCGGATCAAGCAGCAGAACCGCAGCTGATCAGCCCAACCCGGCCGGACAACCGGACTTCATGAGACAAGTCTCACCGCTCTCACCGATATATCCCTTGACGACAACCCTCAACACTCGGGTGAGACAGCGGTGGGACGAATATTCACACCTGTGTACAAACCTGTGGACGGCGGTGGACGACACGCCGATGTCATGTGGACAGAGGACCCCCTATCGGTGGACGGCAGATGACCGTCGGACGCTCGTCCACCGGCCGAATGACTTGTCCCCGGTCCGTGCACACGCGTCATCCACACCTGAATCACATGGTGACCTGCAGCTCGACCCGTCATCCCCAAGATTCACAAAGGCGAAGACGACGATGAGACTCCTCTCCCTGGAAGATCCACACACCAGCGAAGAGCAGATCACGACCAGCCTGACCAGTCGCCCGGACAACACGATCTGTCTCACTCCCCTGCAGGTACCAGCGCTGTGCCCACTCGCGTAGTGTTCGGTCCGACCTGTGCGTCGATGTCGCGCCCGCACTGCACGCTGAGGATCAGGCCCCCGGCCTGGTCGCCGTGCGTGGGCAGCGAGCGCAACTGACGCGTCACGATGGACCGAGAGGTGGGGCATGAAGTTTCGAGTCGAGCGTGACGTCCTCGCGGAAGCCGTCACGTGGACAGCTCGTAGTCTTCCGACCCGCCCACCCGTCCCTGTCCTCGCCGGTGTGCGCATCGAGGCGCACAGCGACGGCACGCTCCAGCTGTCGAGCTTCGACTACGAGGTGTCGGCGCGCTCAGAGATCCCGGCGGACGTGAGTGAACCCGGCACGGTGCTCGTGTCGGGTCGCCTGCTCGCCGAGATCTCCCGTGCGCTCCCCGCGAAGCCGGTCGATGTCGTCCTCGAGGGAACCAAGGTCACCGTGACGTGCGGCGCGAGCCGATTCACACTCCTGACCATGCCAGTCGATGACTACCCGGCGCTCCCGGCGATGCCGGCCATCTCCGGAACTGTCGACGGCGACGCGCTCACTCACGCGGTCACGCAGGTGACGGTGGCTGCGAGCCGGGACGACACGTTGCCGCTGCTCACGGGTGTGAGGGTCGAGATCGAGGGCGAGAAGATCACACTGCTCGCGACCGACCGCTACCGCCTCGCGCTGCGCGAGCTCAGGTGGCACCCGGCGTCCCCGGACATCTCCCAGGTGGCGCTGGTCCGTGCGAAGACGTTGTCCGACGCGGCCAAGTCGCTCGGGTCTGCGGGCTCCGTGAACATCGCACTGTCGACCGGCCAGGGTGTCGACCTCATCGGGTTCGAGGCCGGCGGTCGTCACACGACCTCGCTGCTGGTTGACGGCGACTACCCCGCCGTCCGCCGGCTGTTCCCGGACGACACCCCGATCCACGCCGTCGTGCTCACGCAGGCCCTCACGGATGCGGCCAAGCGGGTCGCGCTGGTCGCCGAGCGCAACACGCCGATCCGGCTGTCGTTCAGCGAGGGGCAGGTCGTGCTGGACGCCGGCCAAGGTGATGACGCCCAGGCGTCAGAGGCACTCGAGGCGATGCTCGTCGGTGACGACATCTCCGTCGCGTTCAACCCCCAGTTCCTGCTGGACGGGCTGGGCGCGCTGGCGACACCGTTCGTGCGGATGTCCTTCACCCACCCGAACAAGCCGGTGGAGTTCACCGGGCAGGAGTCGCTCGAGGGCGACGACCTCCCGGAGTACCGCTACCTCTTGGTGCCCATCCGGTTCGCGAGCTGACGCTCGCCGCGCCAGGCTGGATGCGTGGTCGGTCCGTTTCGTCGCCCGGGCGGTCCACGGCAGTGAGCTCGGGCGACGTCGAGGACGAGAGGCACAGTCATGCACATCGGTCTGATCGGGCTCGGCAAGATGGGCGCGAACATGCGCGAGCGCCTGCGCGCCGGTGGCATCGAGGTCACCGGGTTCGACCGCGACCCTGCGGTGACTGATGTCGTGACACTCGCTGATCTGGTCGCGGCACTGCCGGCCGGCGAGCGCATCGTGTGGGTCATGGTCCCGTCCGGTGACATCACCCGCGCAGTGGTCTCCGAGCTCGCGGGTCTCCTGCAGGCCGGCGATCTCGTGATCGAGGGTGGGAACTCTCACTACACGGATGACGCCCCGAACGCGCACCTGCTCGCCGAGCACGGAATCGGGTACGTCGACGCTGGTGTCTCGGGCGGTGTGTGGGGCCTGGCCAACGGCTACGGACTCATGGTCGGAGGAGCCGAGGCCGACGTCGCCCGCGCGATGCCCATCTTCGACGCGCTGCGTCCAGAGGGTCCGCGCGCCGAGGGCTTTGTCCACGCGGGGGACATCGGGGCAGGTCACTACGCCAAGATGATCCACAACGGGATCGAGTACGGCCTCATGCAGGCCTATGCCGAGGGCTATGAGCTGCTCGTCGCGAAGGACATCGTCAAGGACGTCCCGGGAACTCTCAAGGCATGGACACGCGGGACCGTCGTGCGGTCCTGGCTCCTGGACCTCCTGGTCAAGGCGCTCGAGGAGGACATCAACCTGGCCGCGATCGAGGACTGGGTCGAGGACTCGGGCGAGGGCCGCTGGACCGTCGACGAGGCGATCGACGCCGCGGTCCCACTGCCCGTGATCTCCGCCGCCCTGTTCGCGCGGTTCACGTCGCGGCAGGGTGCCTCCCCCGCGATGAAGGCTGTGGCAGCTCTCCGCCAGCAGTTCGGCGGTCATGCGACCAAGCCGGCGACCCCGGCGAGCTGATCGTGACCACTCTCGACGACCTGTCCGTCTGAGCTCGAGCGATGTATGTCTCGCACCTGTCACTGACCGACTTCCGCTCCTATGAGCAGGTCGAGCTGCCGCTCGACGAGGGCGTGACCGCGCTCGTCGGTCCCAACGGTCAGGGCAAGACGAATCTTGTCGAGGCCATCGGCTACGTCGCGACGCTCGCCAGCCACCGCGTGCCATCGGATGCCGCGCTCGTCCGGGCGGGTGCCTCGCGTGCGGTGATCCGGACCAAGATCGTGCGGGAGCACGGCCGCGGCGATGGGTTCGGCGGCGATGGGTCAGGACGTGCCGCCGGCCGCGAGGCCACACGTCGCACGAGCCTGGTGGAGCTGGAGATCACACCGGGCAAGGCCAACCGCGCGCGGGTGAACGGCGGGTCGCCCGGTCGAGCGCGCGACGTCCTCGGCCTCCTGCGAACGGTCACCTTCGCTCCCGAGGACCTCTCTCTCGTGAAGGGCGACCCGGACGGTCGCAGGCGGTTCCTCGATGAGCTCGCTGTCCTCGCGACCCCGCGCCTCGCCGGGGTCCTCGGCGACTACGACCGGGTGCTGCGTCAGCGCAGCGCCCTCCTCAAATCGGCGTCCGCTGCCGTGCGAGGGACACGCGGAGCGGCTGACTTGCGCACGCTCGACGTGTGGGACGCCAAGCTCGCCCAGGCCGGTTCCCAGGTCATCGTCGCGCGCCGACAGATCGTCGCGGCTCTCGCACCGCACGTCGCGCGCGCGTACGAGCAGGTCAGTGCTGGTCAGGGCGAGGCAGTCATCGGCTACCGGTCCTCGCTCGACGTGGAGCTCGACCGAGCCGACGAGCAGGGGCGCGGCCCGACGTATCCCGGCGAGCCCGGCCCAGCCGTGCCGCGCGAGCCGAACGGGTCCACGCGACTGGTGGAGGCTCAGCTGCTCGAGGCGATGGGTCACCTGCGGTCCAAGGAGATCGAGCGGGGGGTCTGCCTCGTGGGTCCGCACCGGGATGACCTCGTCCTGACGCTCGGCGGGCTGCCTGCCAAGGGCTACGCGAGCCACGGGGAGTCGTGGTCGTTCGCACTCGCGCTGCGTCTCGCGTCGTACACGCTGCTCACGCGTGGGCCCGACGGCTCCGCCGCGCGGACCGACGCGGACGCCGACTCCGGGACCGACTCCGAGACCGACCTGTGGATGGCGGACTGGGGCGAGGACGGTGAACCGGTCCTGATCCTTGACGACGTGTTCGCCGAGCTCGACGTCCGTCGCAGGGACCGTCTTGCCGAGCTCGTTGCTCCGGCGCGGCAGGTGATCATCACCGCGGCGGTCGCTGGGGACGTGCCGGAGCAGCTCGCCGGCGCTCGCGTCGACGTCATGGGCGGCGAGGTCGCGCGTGTCCTCTGACCAGACGGGCCGTGCGCCCACCGACCGCGCGCCCACCGACCGCGCGCCCACCGACCGCCCACCGGCCGACCGCGCGCCGACCGACCCTGTTCCCACTGACGCTGGCCGCATCGATGCGGACCTGACCGAGGCCAGCGTGACCGAGGCCGACCCGACCGTACGGGTGCCGCGCCCGGTGGTGGAGCCTCCGGACGGCGCGCCCGTCGGAGCGTTCATCGAGCTGACCCCGGCGAACAGTGTCGCCCGCGCCGCTCTCGAACGCGCGAAGGCCGGGGCGAAGTCCCGAGGCATCTACCCAGGTCAGGCGGTCAGGCGGCGCTCACCGCTCGACCCACCGCGGGGTTCGCCCGGTCGCGACGGCCGCGACCCTCAGCCGGTCGCCGATACCCTGGCTCGGCTGCTGCGGGACCGCGGCTGGGTGCAGGAGGTGTCGGTCGGCGGTGTGATCGGTCGGTGGCGGGACGTCATGGGCGACCAGATCGCCGACCACTGCGAGCCTGAGACGTTCGATGCCGGGATCCTCACGGTGCGGACCGACTCGACGGCGTGGGCCACCCAGGTCCGTCTCCTCGTCCCGCAGCTCTTGCGCCGGCTCGCGGACGACGTCGGGGAGGACGTGGTGCGTGAGATCCACGTGGTGGGTCCGGCCGGCCCGGGCTTCAAGCGGGGTCCCCGGTCGGTTCCCGGACGTGGTCCTCGCGACACCTGGGGATGACTGGGCCGATGACCCCACGGATCGCAGGCCGCCGAATGGTCTGGAGAGCGACCCAGCGCGCTTCGCCAGGTAGACTGTGAAGGTCATTCCTGGCGCGTCTGTGCCTGGAACTCCAGCGAAGTGGAGTGATCCGCCCTCTGACACCTCAGAGGGCCGCACCATTCGCGTGTGAGACCTTGAGGAGTACCACCGCCCGTGGCCGAGAAGAGCGCTTCCACCGGATCTGCCGCCAGCGAAGGCGCTCCCCCCGCATCATCGAACGGCGGTTATGACGCGAGTGCGATCACCGTCCTCGAGGGCCTCGATGCCGTCCGCAAGCGACCCGGAATGTACATCGGTTCCACGGGTGCGCGCGGGCTGCACCACCTGGTCTACGAGGTGGTGGACAACTCGGTCGACGAGGCGCTCGCCGGGTACTGCGACCACATCGAGGTCACGCTGCTCGCGGACGGCGGTGTGCGCGTCGTCGACAACGGTCGCGGTATCCCGGTCGACATCGTCAAGTCCGAGGGCAAGCCGGCCATCGAGGTCGTCCTGACGGTCCTGCACGCGGGCGGCAAGTTCGGCGGGGTCGGCTATGCCGTCTCGGGCGGGCTGCACGGCGTCGGCGTCTCCGTCGTGAACGCGCTGTCGTCGCTCCTCGAGGTCGAGGTCCGCCGGCAGAGCTCGGTGTGGCGTCAGAGCTACCGCGACGGCGTCCCGCAGGCGCCCCTCGAGCGCGGCGAAGAGGCCGACCACACGGGCACGACCATCACGTTCTGGGCGAGTGACGCCGTCTTCGAGACGACGACCTACGACTTCGAGACGCTGCGTTCGCGCTTCCAGCAGATGGCCTTCCTCAACAAAGGCTTGCAGATCTCGCTCACCGACGAGCGCCCGGAGCACACGGGCACCGAGGACGAGATCGCACGGCCGGACGGCGCGGAGCGCGACGCCGACAACCTCGAGGCGCCGGCGAGCCTGCGTACCGTGACCTACCGGTACGAGGGCGGCCTCATCGACTACGTCCGCCACCTGAACTCGGCGAAGAAGGTCGAGGTCATCCACCCCGAGATCATCGACTTCGAGTCGGAGGACAAGGAGCGGCGCATCTCGGTCGAGATCGCCCTGCAGTGGACCAACGCGTACTCCGAGTCCGTGCACACCTACGCGAACACCATCGCGACGACCGAGGGCGGCACGCACGAGGAGGGCTTCCGTGCGGCGATGACCTCACTGATGAACCGCTACGCGCGCGAGAAGACGATCATCAAGGAGAAGGACGAGAACCTCACGGGTGACGACATCCGCGAGGGCCTCACGGCTGTCCTGTCGATCAAGCTCGGCGAGCCTCAGTTCGAGGGCCAGACGAAGACCAAGCTCGGCAACACCGAGGCCAAGACCTTCGTCCAGAAGGTCGTCAACGAGCAGCTCGGGGCGTGGCTCGATGCGCACCCCACCGAAGCTCGCGACGTCATTCGCAAGTCGATCCAGGCGGCGGCCGCGCGGATGGCCGCGCGCAAGGCGCGTGAGGCGACCCGGCGCAAGGGCCTGCTCGAGTCGGGCGGCATGCCGGGCAAGCTCCGGGACTGCCAGTCGAACCGGCCCGAGGAGTGCGAGATCTTCATCGTCGAGGGCGACTCGGCCGGTGGTTCGGCGGTCCGCGGGCGCAACCCGCGCACGCAGGCGATCCTCCCGCTGCGTGGCAAGATCCTCAACGTTGAGCGTGCCCGGCTCGACCGGGCGCTCGGCAACATGGAGATCCAGGCGCTCATCACCGCGTTCGGCACCGGGATCGGGGAGGACTTCGACCTCGCCAAGCTGCGTTACCACAAGATCGTGCTCATGGCCGATGCCGACGTCGACGGCCAGCACATCTGCACCCTGCTGCTCACCCTGCTCTTCCGGTACATGCGCCCGCTCATCGACAGCGGCAACGTGTTCCTCGCGCAGCCACCGCTGTACCGCATCAAGTGGTCGAACGCGCCGCACGACTACGTGTACTCCGACCGCGAGCGTGACCAGTACCTCGTCGAGGGCCAGGCCGCCGGCAAGCGGATCCCCAAGGAGAACGCGATCCAGCGCTACAAGGGTCTCGGTGAGATGGACTACTCGGAGCTCTGGGAGACCACGATGTCGCCCGAGCACCGCACGCTGCTGCAGGTCAACCTCGACGACGCCGCGGCGGCCGACGAGACGTTCGCGATCCTCATGGGTGAGGACGTCGAGGCCCGCCGCTCCTTCATCCAGCGCAACGCCAAGGACGTGCGCTTCCTCGACATCTGAGGACGCGCCCCTTGACTCCCCAGCGCCCACCGAGCCGCACAGCTAAGGACCTGACCAGTGACTGACCTTCCCACCGACATCGAGCACGGCGACATCGAGCAGGTCGACCTGCAGCTCGAGATGCAGCGGTCGTACCTGGACTACGCGATGTCCGTCATCGTGGGTCGTGCGCTTCCGGACGTGCGCGACGGGCTCAAGCCCGTGCACCGTCGCGTGCTCTATGCGATGTACGACGGCGGGTACCGACCGGACCGGCAGTTCTCCAAGTGCACCCGCGTCGTCGGTGACGTCATGGGCAAGTTCCACCCGCACGGCGACACGTCGATCTACGACGCGCTCGTGCGCCTGGTCCAGGACTGGTCGATGCGATACCCGCTCGTGTCCGGGCAGGGGAACTTCGGCTCGCCGGGCAACGACCCAGCGGCTGCGCCCCGGTACACCGAGTGCCGGATGGCTCCGCTGTCGATGGAGATGGTCCGTGACATCAACGAGGACACCGTCGACTTCCAGGACAACTACGACGGGCGCACGCAGGAGCCCGTCGTGCTGCCCTCGCGGTTCCCCAACCTTCTGGTCAACGGGTCGTCGGGCATCGCGGTCGGCATGGCGACGAACATCCCGCCGCACAACCTGCGCGAGGTCGCCGAGGGCGTCCTGTGGCACCTCGACCACGCCGAGGCGACGCACGAGGAGCTCCTCGAGGCGCTGATCCAGCGCATCAAGGGCCCGGACTTTCCTACCGGCGCCACCATCCTCGGGCACCGGGCGATCGAGGACGCGTACCGCACGGGCCGCGGGTCGATCATCATGCGGGCCGTCGTCGAGGTCGAGGAGATCCAGGGGCGCATCTGCCTCGTCGTCTCCGAGCTGCCCTACCAGGTCAACCCCGACACGCTCGCGCTGAAGATCGCGGACCTCGTCAAGGAGGGGCGCGTCACCGGCATCGCGGACATCCGCGACGAGACGTCGGGCCGCACGGGCCAGCGACTCGTGATCGTGCTCAAGCGGGACGCCGTCGCCAAGGTCGTCCTCAACAACCTCTACAAGCACACCCAGCTGCAGGAGACGTTCGGCGCGAACATGCTCGCGCTCGTCGACGGTGTCCCCCGCACGCTGAGCATCGACGCGTTCGTCCGCCACTGGGTCACGCACCAGCGCGAGGTCATCGTCCGTCGGACGCGGTACCGCCTACGTGAGGCCGAGGAGCGCGCGCACATCGTGCGCGGCTACCTCAAGGCCCTCGACATGCTCGACGAGGTCATCACCCTGATCCGCGCGTCGGCGACGGTCGACGACGCGCGCGAGGGACTGATGGTGCTCCTGGACGTCGACGACGTCCAGGCCCGCGCGATCCTCACCCTGCAGCTGCGCGCGCTCGCCGCGATGGAGCGTCAGCGGCTGACCGACGAGTTCGCCGCGCTGCAGGCCAAGATCGCCGACTTCCACGACATCATCGCCTCGGACGCCCGTCAGCGCGGGATCGTCAAGGACGAGCTCGCGGAGATCGTCGAGAAGTACGGCGACGAGCGCCGGACCCAGATCCTCCCGTTCAGCGGGGAGGTCTCGATCGAGGACCTCATCGCCGAGGAGGAGATGGTCGTCACCATCACGCGCGGCGGCTACGTCAAGCGCACCCGCAGCGACAACTACCGGGCCCAGCACCGCGGTGGCAAGGGAGTGCGTGGCGCACAGCTGCGCGAGGACGACATCGTCGACCACTTCTTCGTCACGACGACGCACCACTGGCTGTTGTTCTTCACGAACCTCGGCCGGGTCTACCGCTCCAAGGCGTATGAGCTGCCCGAGGGCGGCCGGGACGCGAAGGGTCAGCACGTCGCGAACCTGCTCGCATTCCAGCCTGGTGAGAAGATCGCGCAGGTCCTGGACCTGCAGAACTATGAGCAGGCGGAGTACCTGGTTCTCGCGACGTTGCGGGGTCTGGTCAAGAAGACACGACTGAGCGAGTACGACTCGACCCGGTCGGGCGGCGTCATCGCCATCAACCTCCGCGAGGACGAGGACGGCCTGCCCGACGAGGTCGTCTCAGCGTGCATCGTCAACTCGACGGACGACCTGGTCCTCGTGTCGCGCAAGGGGCAGTCGATCCGCTTCACGGCGAACGACGAGGCGCTGCGCCCGATGGGTCGCGCGACGTCCGGAGTCACCGGCATGAAGTTCCGCTCCGAGGACCAGCTGCTCGCGATGGACGTGGTGCGCGACGGGTCGTTCCTCTTCACGGTCACCGAGGGCGGTATCGCCAAGCGCACGGCTCTGACCGTCGAGAACTACCGGGTCCAGGGTCGAGGCGGCCTCGGCATCAAGGTGGCGAACCTGCCGGAGGCGAACGGCGACCTCGTGGGTGCCCTGGTCACGGACGAGGACGACGAGGTTCTCGTCATCATGGAGCGCGGGAAGATCGTCCGGTCGGCCGTCAGCGAGGTCAACGCGACCGGACGGGCGACGCAGGGTGTGATCTTCGCCAAGCCCGAGAACAACGACCGGATCATCGCGGTTGCTCGCAACATCGAGCGACACCTCGGCGATGATGCCGGTACCGTGGTCGACGAGACCGCGTCGCCGGTCGTGTCCGCGGATGCGCCGGCGGCCTCGCCGCAGCCCGTGCCGGAGGACCCGACAGGCGCTGAGCCATCCCCGCAGGAGGATGCATGAGCACTGAGCCCGCTCCTCCGTCGATCCCGCCGCGCAACCGGCCGTCCAGTCCGGTGAGCCGACCCGGCGCGCCAAGTGGCGCTGCGCCCACCGGCGCCCCGGCCACGTCGAGGCCCGCCGGATCCGAGCCGATCGACGCGGGCACGGCTCCGGGCGCTCGCTTCGCCCCGTTTCCGCCGCGCGGCCCGGCTGCTGTGCGGCCGTCCGGATCGGCGCCGACGTCCAGCGCACCGGCCTCGGTCGACCTGGACCACGCCCCGTCACCGCTTCAGGTCGCGGTCGACTCCGTCACGTCATCGCTCAAGAAGGCTGCTACCGCCACCTCGGCCGCGATCGGCTCGGCCACGCACTCCCGCACCGAGGAACACACCATGACCGGCACGACGAACACCGCCCCGCCCCGAGCCTCGGGTGCGCCCGCTCCCCGTCCGACGACGGGCCGGATCCCCACGGTGTCGGCGACCGGGGCGCCGCGCCGGGTCCGCCTCGCTGTCTCCCGCATCGACCCGTGGTCCGTGATGAAGCTGTCGTTCCTGCTGTCGGTGGCGCTCGGGATCATCTTCGTCGTCGCGGCAGCAGTGATCTGGTTCGCGCTCGACGGCATGCACGTCTTCGCGCAGGTCGACACGCTGGTCCGCCAGGTGCTCGGCGCGGAGAGCAACGTCGACATCCTCCAGTACGTCTCCTTCAGCCGGATCCTTTCGGCCGCCACGCTGATCGCCGTGGTCGACGTCTTCCTGCTGACGGCGCTCTCGACCATCGCCGCATTCCTCTACAACATCACCGCCGCACTCGTCGGTGGGGTGCAC
>JAYTSH010000045.1:0-3151 GCA_043745755.1 Cellulomonas sp.
CAGGTCAAGGAAGCCCTCAAGGCCAACCACGTCGATGTCAGCCGGGCGATGCGGAACACGCTCACCGAGGCCCTCATCACCAACGAGGCTATGGTCGAGGTCGGTGCGAACGGCGACGACCTGTACCTGGGCCGCAAGGCGAAGAAGGCTCTGCTCAGCGAGCTGCGCACCGCTCTCGCCGGTGCGCGGGGAGCCGACCAGGCGCAGGCCGCGGTCGACGCGGCGTCGGCGGCCCTCGTCGTCGGTGCCACGACCCGCAGCCGGGTCGTCGCGATCCTGGCCGCGGCGGGGCTGCCGGATGCGGCGGAGAAGGTCTGTGCCCGGCTCAAGGGCGGGGACGCGACCGACCGGGTCGCCGGCCTGCTCAGCGAGGCGGGACTCGTGGACGCCGAGCGGCGCGCCACCCAGTACCCGCACGAGTTCTCCGGCGGCATGCGCCAGCGGGCCCTCATCGCGATCGCCCTCGCGGCGCGGCCGCAGCTGCTCATCGCGGACGAGCCGACGTCGGCGCTCGACGTCACCGTCCAGCGCCAGATCCTCGACCACCTGCACGGCCTGACCGAGGAGCTCGGGACTGCCGTCCTGTTCATCACGCACGACCTCGGCCTCGCGGCCGAGCGCGCCGAGCACCTCGTGGTGATGTACCGCGGCAAGGTCGTCGAGTCCGGGCCCGCCCAGCAGATCCTCGCGGCACCGCGGCACCCGTACACGCAGCGGCTCGTCGCCTCCGCGCCGTCGCTCGCGTCGCGGCGCATCCAGTCTGCGAAGGCCGCAGGTGTCCAGGCCACGGAGCTGCTCGCTCCGACCGGTGGCGACGGTGTGAGCACCGCTCGCGCCGAGGTGCTGCGCGTCGAGAACCTCACGAGGGTCTTCCAGCTGCGGGGCGCGCGGCCCGGGTCGCACACCGACTTCACGGCCGTCGACGACGTGTCGTTCCAGCTTCGCGCCGGCACGACGCTCGCCCTCGTGGGGGAGTCCGGGTCGGGCAAGTCCACGGTGGCGAACATCATCCTGAACCTGCTCGACCCGACGTCGGGCAAGGTCTTCTTCGACGGCACGGACATGAGCACGCTCGGTCGCAAGGACCTGTTCGCGTTCCGGCGCCGCGTCCAGCCGATCTTCCAGAACCCGTACGGCTCGCTCGACCCGATGTACTCGATCTTCCGGACCATCGAAGAGCCGCTGCGGACGCACCGCATCGGCAACAAGGCATCCCGGGAGAAGAAGGTCCGCGAGCTGCTGGACATGGTCGCCCTGCCGCAGGCGACCCTGCGCCGGTACCCCAACGAGCTGTCGGGTGGTCAGCGTCAGCGCATCGCTGTGGCGCGCGCGCTGGCGCTCGAGCCCGAGGTCATCGTCTGCGACGAGGCCGTCTCGGCGCTCGACGTGCTGGTGCAGGCGCAGATCCTCACGCTGCTCAACGACCTGCAGGCCGAGCTCGGGCTCAGCTATCTGTTCATCACGCACGACCTCGCGGTCGTGCGGCAGATTGCCGATGAGGTCTGCGTCATGAATGCGGGCCGTATCGTCGAGCAGGCGACCACCGACGAGGTGTTCGACCACCCGCAGCAGGACTACACGCGGGAGCTGCTCGAGGCGATCCCTGGCGCGAAGCTCGACATCTTCGGGGTGTGACGACTCCGGGGCCGGACCCCGGATGTTTCCGGCGCGTGACGCAATTGCGCATCTCGTATGCTGGACGCTACCGTCCAGTGTCGATCGCGTAACGATCGGGAGCCGGTGTGGGTCGCACGCAAATTGTCCTCAGCTGCCTTTCTAACGTGAGGTCAACCCACGGTGCACTTGTCCGACCGCAGCTACCACGGGGCACGTCCTCCGGTCTCGTGCGCGCGGTCCGCGTGAGGCGTGCCAACTCTCCAGGAGGAACAGTGAAGATCAGGCGATCGGCCGCCGCGGTGGCGGCTCTGGCAGCGGGCGTGCTTGTGCTCACGGCCTGCACTGGACCCGCCAAGACGAGTTCGGGCATCCAGCAGAACAGTGCCGTCACCATCGCGTGGGAGGCGCCGCTCAACGAGCTCAACACGAGTTCTGCCAACGGCAACGCCACCCAGAACGCGGTCATCACGGCACTGCTGGACGCCGGCTTCTGGACCTACGACAAGGACCTCAAGCTCGTTCACGACACCTCCTACGGCACGTACGAGAAGACGAGCGACAACCCGCTGACCGTGAAGTACACGTTCGCCAAGGACTCGACGTGGTCGGACGGCACGCCTGTCGACGCGACCGACCTGCTGCTCGAGTGGGCCGCGACCTCGAACGTCTTCAACAACGTCGCGGCGAAGACCGACGACGCCGGCAACATCACCAACCAGTCCGAGATCGACGCGGGCGTCTACTTCGACGGCACGAGCCCGAGCCGCTCGCTGATCACCGACACGCCGAAGATCTCCGACGACGGCAGGTCGATCACCTTCGTCTACTCGAAGCAGTACGCCGACTGGGAGCTCGATTTCCAGGGCCCGGCCGTCCCGGCGCACGTCGTGGGCGAGAAAGCGCTCGGCGCTGCCGACGCCGCGGCTGGCAAGGCCGCGATCCTCAAGGCGATCCAGGACAACGACACCGCCGCGCTGAGCAAGGTGTCGAAGTTCTGGAACTCGGGCTTCGAGTTCACCAAGCTCCCGGCCGACCCTGAGCTCTACGTCTCGACCGGCGCGTACGTGCTGAAGGACTACGCCGAGAACCAGTACCTGACGCTCGAGGCGAACCCCAAGTACAAGGGCGCGCACAAGGCGTCGGTCGAGCGCGTCACAGTGCGCTACATCGATGACCCGATGGCCCAGGTCACGGCGCTCGAGAACGGTGAGGTCGACATCATCGGCCCGCAGGCCACGTCCGACGTCCGCACCGCCATCGAGGCGCTGAAGAACGTCGACACGGCGTTCGGCGTCGAGGGCACGTACGAGCACGTCGACCTGGTCCACGCCAACGGCGGTCCGTTCGACCCGGCGACATATGGTGGCGACGCTGGCAAGGCTCTCAAGGTCCGCCAGGCGTTCCTCAAGGCGCTCCCGCGCCAGCAGATCGTCGACAACCTCATCAAGCCGTTGAACCCCGACGCCAAGGTCCGCAACTCGTTCATCCTGCTTCCCGGCTCGGTCAACTACGACACGATGGTCAAGGAGAACGG
>JAYTSH010000046.1:0-2416 GCA_043745755.1 Cellulomonas sp.
CGCGATCACCTACGCGTGGGAGCTCATCACGGGCTCGCAGGCCGACGGTGGGTACGGCTTCGACCCCGACACGATCTGGGTCACCGTCTTCCACGACGATGACGAGGCGGCCTTGCTCTGGAAGAGGATCGCCGGCCTGCCCGACGAGCGCATCCAGCGGCGCGGCATGAAGGACAACTTCTGGTCCACGGGCGCACGCGGCCCCGCCGGCCCGTGCTCCGAGATCTACGTGGACCGCGGCCCGGAGTACGGCCTCGAGGGCGGGCCCATCGTCGACGAGGATCGGTACATCGAGATCTGGAACCTTGTCTTCATGCAGTACGAGCGCGGCGACGGCGGCGGCAAGGAGTCCTTCCCGATCCTGGGTGACCTCAAGCAGCGCAACATCGACACGGGCATGGGTCTCGAACGCGTCGCGTACCTCCTGCAGGGCGTCGACAACATGTACGAGATCGACCAGGTGTTCCCGGTCATCCAGGCTGCGCAGGAGCTCTCGGGTCGCCGGTACGGCGCCGACCATGCCGACGACATCCGCATGCGCGTCGTGGCCGACCACGTGCGCAGCGGGCTGATGCTCATGAGCGACGGTGTGACCCCGTCGAACGAGGGCCGCGGCTACGTGCTGCGGCGCTTGCTGCGCCGATCGGTGCGCGCGATGCGGCTGCTCGGCGTCGAGGACTTCGCGCTTCCGTCGCTCCTGCCGGCGAGTCGGGACGCCATGAGCCCGTCCTACCCAGAGCTCGCGGCCAACTTCCAGCGTCTGAGCGCGATCGCGTACAACGAGGAGGACGCGTTCCGGCGCACCCTCGTCGCAGGCACGACGATCCTCGACACGGCCGTCCAGGCGGTCAGGGCCGCGCCGACGGCTGCGGCGTCCACGCCCGTCCTGTCGGGCGAGAAGGCGTTCCAGCTCCACGACACCTACGGGTTCCCGATCGACCTGACGCTCGAGATGGCGGCCGAGCAGGGCGTCGAGGTCGACGAGACCGCGTTCCGCTCGCTGATGCAGGCGCAGCGCGACCGGGCGCGGTCTGACACGCTCGCGAAGCGTGCCGGACGTGCGGACACCACGGCGTATCAGCAGCTCAAGGTCGCTCTCAGCACCGGCACGGCCGGCCCGGTCGAGTTCCTCGGGTACACCGAGTCGACGTCGCGCTCGCGCGTCGTGGGTCTCCTGGTCGACGGCGTCCCGGCTCCTGCAGCGACAGCGCCCGCCGACGTCGAGATCGTGCTCGACCGCACGCCGTTCTACGCGGAGGGCGGCGGGCAGCTCGCCGACCAGGGCACGATCCTGCTCGACGGCGGCGCGCGCATCGAGATCGACGACGTCCAGGCGCCGGTCAAGGGTCTGTCGGTGCACCACGGCCGGCTGGTCGACGGCACGGTGACCTTTGGCGAGTCGGGCACCGCGACGATCGACGTCGTGCGCCGCAAGGCGATCAGCCGCGCCCACACGGCCACGCACATGATCCACAAGGCACTGCACGAGTCGCTCGGCGAGACGGCGACCCAGGCCGGTTCCGAGAACGCGCCCAGCCGGATCCGTTTCGACTTCCGGTCCGGCTCCGCCGTGCCTGGTGGCGTGCTTGCCGAGATCGAGGAGCGGGTCAACACGCAGCTCGCGGAGAACCTCGACGTCACTGACGAGGTCATGGCGATCACCGAGGCGCGTGCGCTCGGCGCGATGGCCCTGTTCGGGGAGAAGTACGGCGACCGCGTGCGGGTCGTGTCGATCGGTGGCGACTGGTCGCGTGAGCTGTGTGCGGGGACGCACGTGCGGCGCTCCGGGCAGCTCGGCCTCGTGACGCTGCTCGGCGAGTCCTCGATCGGTTCCGGTGTGCGACGCGTCGACGCGCTGGTCGGCGATGGCGCGTACGGGTTCCAGGCGAAGGAGCACGCGCTCGTCGGGCAGCTGTCCGGTCTGCTGGGCGCACGCCCCGACGAGCTGAGCGACCGCGTCTCGGCTCTCTTGACGCGCCTCAAGGACTCGGAGAAGGAGCTCGGCGCACTGCGGCAGGCGCAGGCGCTCGCCGGCGCCGGCGCGCTGGCCGAGCGAGCGGTGGACGCTGGCGGCGTCACGGTCGTGACGCACGACGCAGGCGACATCGGCTCGGCCGACGACCTGCGCACGGTCGTCCTTGATGTGCGCGCCCGGCTGGGCGAGTCGGTCCCCGTCGTCGTCGCCATCGGAGGTGTCCACAAGGGCCGTCCGCTCGTCGTCGTTGCGACGAACGCCGCTGCACGTGAACTCGGCGTGCGCGCCGGCGCCCTGGTCAAGGTCGCCTCGGCCGTGCTCGGCGGCGGCGGCGGCGGCAAGGACGACCTCGCTCAGGGTGGTGGGACCGATGCGACCCGTCTCGCCGAGGCGCTCGACAGCATCCGTACCGCGATCGGCGCGGCGGCCTGAGGTGCCGGG
>JAYTSH010000047.1:0-2806 GCA_043745755.1 Cellulomonas sp.
GAGGCCGCGAGCAAGGCCGTGCTGCGCGCGGCATCCGAGCTCGGCCTCGACACGTCGGGGGCGACGCTCGTCGACGCCTCGGGCCTCGGGGCCGGCTCCACGCTCCCCCCGCAGCTCCTCGTCGACCTCGTCCGGCTCTCGACGGCACCGGCGCACCCCGAGCTGCGTGAGGTCGCGACGGGCATGCCGATCGCGGGGCTCTCAGGCACGCTCGCGGACCGCTTCACGACGACCGCCGCGCGCGGGCTCGTGCGCGCGAAGACCGGCAGCCTGCCGCACGTGACGTCGCTCGCGGGCACGGTCGTCGACGCGGACGGCCGTCTGCTCGTCTTCGCGGTTCTCGCGGACCAGACGCCCGACGGCGGCCAGTGGGCCCCGCGCGCCACGATCGACGCGTTCGTGACGACCCTCCAGGCGTGCGGCTGCCGCTGACCCGCCGCGCGCCCGGCACCCGCCCTGGCCCGCACAGGTGTACGCGGACTCTGCTGGGTACGGTGGGGGCGTGAATCAGGCCGTGGAGGACAACGGGACCGAGGCCGTGCGCGGACCCGTCGACTGGGACCTGGCCGCGCGCCTCGCCGGGCAGCTCGCGTCCCCGGGCCCGACGGCGACCCGCGGCGAGCTGGTCGACCTCGTCGCCACCCTCCGCGCCGCGGCCCGAGCGGCTGCCGCGCACGCCGCCCGCATCACCGAGCTCGCCCCGGCCGACGGCACGGACCCCGAGACCGATCCGGTCTCGCTCGTGCAGGTCGTGGACCGCCCCGGCTGGGCGCAGGCGAACGTGCGGTTGCTGGCCGCCATGACGGCGTCCGTCCGCGGCGAGAGCGCGTCGACCGGTATGCGGCTCGCCGGGGCCGGGCAGGTCGGCGGAGTCCTCGCGCTGCTCGCGGGCAAGGTGCTCGGCCAGTTCGACCCGTTCACTGCCGATGCGCGCGCGCCGCACGGCCGGCTGCTGCTCGTCGCCCCGAACGTGCTCCAGGTCGAGCGCGCGCTCGGCGTCGAGCCCGCCGACTTCCGGCTGTGGATCGCCCTGCACGAGCAGACGCACGCGCTGCAGTTCGCGGCGGCACCGTGGCTCGCGGACCACCTGCGCGCCGGTGCGTCGGTACTGCTCGACGACCTTGGCGAGCTCGTCCCGGGCGGCCTCGTGCCGGGCGCGGGTCATGGCGGGAGCCGTCCTCGCGGCCAGGACAGCGGCCCGTCCTTCGCCGACGTCGTCCGCATCGCCTCGCGCGTCCTTGTGGGCCCAGACACCGCCGGCGCCAGCCTGCTCGACCTTCTCTCGCCCGCCCAGCGCGCCCAGCTCGACGAGGTCGGTGCCGTGATGTCGCTGCTCGAGGGTCACGCCGACGTCGCCATGGACGCGGTCGGTCCCTCGGTCGTGCCGTCCGTCCGCCACATCCGGGCGCGTTTCGAGGCCCGCCGTGACGCCGGCGCGGCTTCCCACGGGCTCGAGCGCGTGCTGCGCCGGTTGCTGGGCCTCGACGCGAAGCTCGCGCAGTACCGCGACGGTGCGGCGTTCGTGCGCGGCGTCCGTCTCGCCGTCGGGACCACCGGGCTCAACGCCGTCTGGTCGGCCCCCGAGCAGCTGCCCACCGCGCGGGAGATCGCCGACCCGCGCGCGTGGGTGCGCCGGGTCCACGGCTGAGCCGATGACCGGACCGGCACCCGCGGTCGCCGCGCTGCGATCCGCCGTCACCGCGGCGACCACCGACCTGCCCGACGGCGCGCTCGTGCTCGTCGCGTGCTCGGGCGGTCCCGACTCGCTCGCGCTCGCGGCCGCGACCGCGTTCGTCGCCCGGCGCAGCACCCGGGCCTCGGGTCGGGGGAGTGCCGGGCCGTTGCTGCGCGCGGCGGCTGTCGTCGTGGACCACGGTCTGCAGCCCGACAGCGGACAGGTGGCTGCGGCGGCGGCCACCGCGTGCCGCACCCTCGGCCTCGACCCCGTCGAGGTGGTCCGTGTCCGGGTGGCCACCGCCGGCGGGCCCGAGGCGGCGGCCCGCGACGCGCGCTACGCGGCCCTGGACGAGACCGCCCACCGGCTCGGCGCCGCCGTGGTGCTCCTCGGCCACACGCTCGACGACCAGGCCGAGCAGGTGCTCCTCGGGCTCGCGCGCGGTGCGGGGGGACGGTCGCTGGCGGGGATGCCGGCCAGGCGCGGACTGCTGCGCCGTCCGCTGCTGGGGCTACGACGCACCGACACGCTCGCCGCGTGCACGGCGCTCGGGCTCGAGCCCTGGCACGACCCGACGAACCTCCCGACCGAGCCCGGTGCGGGCCCGTTGCGCTCGCGCGTGCGGGCGCACGTCCTGCCGGTGCTCGAGGACGCGCTCGGGCCGGGAGTGGCCCAGGCGCTCGCCCGGACCGCGGACCTGCTGCGCGAGGACGCCGACGCGCTCGACGCACTCGCGGCCGACCTCCTGGTTGCGTCGATGGTGGCCGACGACGCGCCCGCCGCCGGCCGCGACGGCGCGCCAGTGCCGGGCCGCGCCGGCCTGGTCCGGCTCGACGTCGAGATGCTGACGGCGGCCGCTCCGGCGCTGCGTCGCCGCGCCCTGCGGGCCGCCGCGATCCGCGCCGGAGCGCCCGCCGGATCCGTGCACCGTACGCACGTCCTCGCCCTCGACGCGCTCCTGACGGACTGGCACGGACAGGGCCAGCTCGACCTGCCCGGGCTCCGGGCGGTGCGCGCGTATGGCAGGCTGATGCTTCAACCCGACCAGTGAAGAGAGTCGTCACGGTGGACCCTGTGGACATGGGCAGCGACCTGGAGCGCGTCCTCCTGACCGAGGAGCAGCTCGGTGCG
>JAYTSH010000048.1:0-5418 GCA_043745755.1 Cellulomonas sp.
CATGCGTCCGGCAGGTCCGGGCGGCACCACCGGCAGGTCATCGATCAGGCGGCCGCGGTGGTGATCCTGCAGGCCGCGCTGGATGCGGAACGTGCGACCGGGCTGCGATCCGGTGAACGGGTCGAGGTAAACCTGGGCACTCCGGACCTGCGCCGCATCGCCCACGACCTGCACGACGGAACGGAGGGACGAGGAGATGAGTGATCTCTTTCTCGGGGCCCCGGCTCACCACCAGGAGGAGCCCTTGCCGTCCCGCCGGGCCCACCAGCGGGGCAAGGCGCGCAAGGTCAAGGAACGACGCAAGCGTCGGTTCCGTAGCATCGTGATCCTGCTCATGGCGCTTGCCCTCGTGGGCGGCGCGGGGTACGTGGTCGTTAGCGTGCTCGGGCTCGACTTCTCGTCCACGGGCGCCCAGACGGCGGTCACGGACTACCCGGGCCCCGGCCAGGGCTCGGTCGACATCGTCGTCGCGGCGGGGGACAGTGGCGCTGCGATCGGAGCGACGCTCGCGAAGGCCGATATCGTCGCGACAGCGGGAGCATTTGCGCAGGCATTCAACGCCAACCCGAGTGCGGCCGGGATCCAGCCCGGGACGTATCGGCTCTTCACGCAGATGAAGTCGTCTGATGCCGTGTCTGCGCTGCTGAACCCGACCAGCCGCGTGTCGTTCAAGGTGACGATCCAGGAGGGGCTCTCGGTCAAGGACATCCTCGCGAAGATCGTCACCGCGACCGGCATCGCCGCCGCGGACCTCGACGCGGCCGCAGCAGACACTGCGTCTCTCGGCCTGCCCGCGGAGGCCGGCGGCCACCTGGAGGGCTGGCTGTTCCCGCTGACCTACCAGGTCGAGCCGGGCGCGACAGCGAAGTCGGTGCTCGCGCCGATGGTGGCCAAGACTGTCGCGGTGCTCACGGCCAAGCAGGTTCCTCAGGCCACCTGGGAGGACCTGCTGACCCGCGCCTCGCTGGTCGAGGAAGAGGGCAAGTCGCCCGAGGACCGGGCCAAGATCGCTCAGGCCATCCAGAACCGGCTCAAGATCGACATGCACCTACAGATCGACGCGTCGCTTGCGTACGGGCTGGGCAAGCTAGGCACCACCCTGACGAACGCCGACAAGCTGGTCGACAACCCGTTCAACCTCGAGAACCGGGTAGGCCTTCCGCCGTATCCGATCGCCTCGCCGAGCGAGGTGTCGATCGACGCGGTGCTCAAGCCGACGCCCGGGGACTGGCTGTTCTGGACCGCGGTCAACCTGGACACGGGTGAGACCAAGTTCGCGACGACGCTCGCCGAGCACAACGTGAACGTCGCCGAGCTGCGGGCGTGGCAGAAGGCCAAGGGCAAGTGACCCAGGCGCGCGAGGGCCGGCGTGCAGCCGTCCTCGGGCACCCGATCGCACGCTCGCTCTCGCCGGCGCTGCACCGCGCAGCCTACGCGGCGCTCGGGCTGGACACGTGGCGGTACGACGTCGTGGACGTCGCCGAGGACGAGCTGGGCGCGTTCCTCGGGTCGCTGACGGGGGAGTGGGCAGGTCTGAGCCTGACGATGCCGCTCAAGCAGGCGGTCATCGGCCTGCTCGACCACATCGAGCCGCTCGCCGAGGTCGTTGGCGCCGTCAACACCGTGCTGGTCCAAGCCGGGCGCGCAAGACCCGTGCTCACCGGCGCCAACACGGACGTGTACGGCATTGTGACGGCGTTGGGAGAGGCACTTGGGCCAGCCCCCGTCGCGTCGGGCCGGCGGACTGCCGCGGTGATCGGTGGTGGCGCAACGGCGGCCTCGACGCTCGCCGCACTCGCACAGCTCGGGTGCACGACGCCCGTCGTGTACGTGCGCTCGCTCGGCCGGATCGGCGGCCTGATGCGAGCTGCTCACCGGATGGGTGTCGAACCACGCTACGTCAGCATGGACAGCGCGGCGCACGAGATCACGTCGGCCGACCTCGTCGTCTCGACGCTGCCGCCGCACGCTGCGGACGTCCTTGCGGGCCAGCTCGTCGGGAGGGCGTCCGAGCACGGCGCCGTCGCGCCCAGCGGTGTTCTCCTCGATGTGGCCTACGCCCCGCGCCCCACGGCTCTTGCGGCCGCGTGGACGCACGGCGGGGGCGTCGTCGTCGGCGGTGAACGCATGCTTCTGCACCAGGCCGCGGAGCAGGTGCGGCTCATGACGGGTCGCCCCGGGCCCGTCGACGCCATGGCGGCTGCGCTGGCGGCTGCGATGGCCGAGGCGCTCGAGCACGGCGTCGCACCGGCTGACGCCACGCCGCGCTCCTGACAGAAGCGATCTGCCGAAACTCGTCGCGGATCCTTACCCTCACCGGTTCGTATGCCGATCTCTTGAGTGGTGGCACCTGTGCGGTCGGAGCACAGCACCGTGACGAGAGGACCCACCGTGAAGGCACTGGGCGAGATCCTGCTGGATGAGGGGCTGGTCACCGAGGGTCAGCTGATGGCAGCACTGGACGAGCAGGTGGCGCGCGGGCAGTCGCTCGGCCGCACCCTCGTCGAGATCGGCGTCCTGACCGAGGGTCAGCTCGTCGCAGCGCTCGCACGCCAGGTCGGCATGGAGTTCATCGACCTCGACGACTACCCGGTGGACCGGATGGCGGTCGCGACGGTCCCCGCCTCCCTGTGTCGGCGCTACACCGTGCTGCCGATCGCGATCCAGAACGGCACCCTGATCCTCGCGACCGCCGACCCCGGCAACGTCGTCGCGGTCGACGACGTCCGGACGATGTCGCGGATGCCCGTGACACCCGTCGTCGCGACCTTCGAGAACCTCGCTCGAGCGATCGACCGCTACTGCCGGTCGGACGGGGAGATGGAGGATCTCTCCTCGGCGTTCGAGGAAGAGGCCTCGCTCGCCCAGGCGGAGGCCGCCAAGGTCGGTGAGTACGTCGACGATGACGCGCCGATCGTCCGCTACGTCAACCTGCTCGTGTCGCAGGCGATCACCGACCGCGCGTCGGACATCCACATCGAGCCTGCCGAGCACGACCTGCGGGTGCGGTACCGCATCGACGGTGTGCTCCACGAGATGCAGCGGTCGCCGAAGCAGATCCAGGGCGGCGTCATCAGCCGCGTCAAGATCCTCTCGGACATCGACATCGCGGAGAAGCGCAAGCCGCAGGACGGCCGCATGTCGGTCGTGCACAACGGCCGCAAGATCGACCTCCGCGTCGCCACGCTTCCGACGGTGTGGGGCGAGAAGATCGTCATGCGAATCCTCGACAACTCCACGGCGAGCCTCGACCTGCGCGACCTGTCGTTCCTCGACGACAACTACGAGACGTATCACGAGTCGTTCACCAAGCCGTACGGGATGATCCTCGTGACGGGGCCCACCGGGTCGGGCAAGTCGACGACCCTCTATGCGACTCTCAATGCCGTCTCGCGCCCCGAGATCAACGTCATCACGGTCGAGGACCCGGTCGAGTACCGCCTTGACGGGATCAACCAGGTCCAGGTCAACCCCAAGGCCGGGCTGACGTTCGCAAGCGCCCTGCGCTCGATCCTGCGTTCCGACCCCGACGTCGTCCTCATCGGTGAGGTCCGCGACCACGAGACTGCCCAGATCGCGATCGAGGCCGCCCTCACCGGCCACCTCGTCCTGTCCACCCTCCACACGAACGACGCACCGTCGGCGATCACCCGTCTGATCGAGATGGGTATCGAGCCGTTCCTCGTCGGCTCGGCGCTCGACGCCGTGGTCGCGCAGCGGCTCGCGCGCAAGCTGTGCGACAAGTGCAAGGAGCCGTACGAGCCCGCCGAGGTCGAGCTCGTGGGGGCGCGCTTCCCGTGGATGCCGGGGGAGGAGATCCCGATCCTGCACCGCCCCGTCGGGTGCGCGACGTGCTCCAAGACGGGGTACCGCGGGCGCATCGCGCTGCACGAGGTGATGCGGGTGTCCGAGGAGATCGAGCGGCTCGCCGTGTCGCACGCCTCGGCCGCTGAGATCGCCTTGATGGCACGCAATCAAGGCATGGTCCCGCTGCGCGACGACGGCTGGACCAAGGTCGTCATGGGCCAGACCTCGATCGAGGAGATCCTGCGCGTGGTGGCCTGAGCTCCACGCGACGACCCGTTCCCGGGAATTCGCTCAAGGCTGGGCGCCTGCGGGCCGATGAATGCTGAAGGGTGTGCCCGCGTCGCCGTCGGCGGCACGGCACGACCCGCGACGCGTGTGCGACGACGTGGAGGCTGAACCGTGAGCGACCCTTACCACGCCCCGAGTGGGGAACCGACCCGTCCGCTGCCGCCCTACCGGCCTGCCGGACCTCAGGTCGGCGCCATGCCCGACCGGCCGACCCCGCCGGTGTACTCGCCGGTGCCGTCGCAGAGCACCGGAGCCTCGAACGCCCACCCGACCGCGTCGGGGTATGTCCCCACCATGTCGCCGCCGAACGGTACTGCGCTGGTACCGCCGGCAGCACCCGCGCCGCGGCCGCCCGAGCCGCCGGCCCCAGCCACACCCCACGCACCGCTGTCGGGTCGCGATCGGTCCGCCCGCATCGGGATGTCGCAGGAGAGTCAGCCGGACGACCTGCCGCTCGACGTGGCGCTCGTCGCCATGGTCAAGGCCGGCGCGTCCGACCTGCACCTGACGACCGGCGCACCGCCGATGATCCGCAAGAGCGGCTCGCTGCGGCCCTTGGAAGGCTTCGCGATCCTCAACGGCGAGTCCCTGAAGCGCAGCATCTACTCGACGCTCACCCAGAAGCAGCGCGAGAAGTTCGAGGACGAGCTCGAGCTCGACTTCGCCTACGCGGTGCGCGGCGTGGCCCGCTTTCGGGTCAACCTCTACCAGCAGCGCGACTCGATCGGCGCCGCGTTCCGCGTGATCCCGTACGAGATCAAGGCGCTCGAGGACCTCGGCGTGCCCCCCGTCGTCGGGACGTTCGCGGGGCTGCCGCGCGGACTCGTCCTCGTGACCGGCCCGACGGGCTCGGGCAAGTCCACGACGCTCGCTGCGATCGTCGACCTCGCGAACCGGACGCGCGAGGACCACATCATGACGGTCGAGGACCCGATCGAGTTCCTCCACCGGCACAAGAAGTGCCTCATCAACCAGCGCGAGGTCGGCGCCGACACGCACTCGTTCGCAGCCGCACTCAAGCACGTGCTGCGCCAGGACCCCGACATCATCCTGGTCGGCGAGATGCGTGACCTCGAGACGATCTCCGTGGCGCTCACGGCCGCCGAGACCGGCCACCTCGTGTTCGCGACCCTGCACACGTCGGATGCCGCGCAGACGATCGACCGCATCATCGACGTGTTCCCGTCCCACCAGCAGTCGCAGGTCCGCACGCAGCTCGCCGCCGCGCTCCAGGGCGTCGTCTGCCAGACGCTCTGCAAGCGCGCCGACTCACCCGAGCGCGTCGTGGCGACCGAGGTGCTCATCGCGACCCCCGCGATCCGT
>JAYTSH010000049.1:0-4892 GCA_043745755.1 Cellulomonas sp.
GGTGCGCCGATCAAGCACATCGAGAACCAGTCGTCCGGCGTCATCCCCGTGATGAAGCTGCTCGAGGACTCCTTCTCGTACGCGAACCAGCTCGGCGCACGCCAGGGCGCGGGCGCGGTGTACCTGCACGCGCACCACCCGGACATCATGCTGTTCCTCGACACCAAGCGTGAGAACGCCGACGAGAAGATCCGCATCAAGACGCTGTCGCTCGGCGTCGTCATCCCGGACATCACGTTCGAGCTCGCGAAGAAGGGCGAGCCGATGTACCTGTTCTCGCCGTACGACGTCGAGCGGGTGTACGGCGTGCCGTTCGCGGACATCTCGGTGACCGAGAAGTACCACGAGATGGTCGACGACGCGCGGATCCACAAGACGAGGATCGACGCCCGCGAGTTCTTCCAGACGCTCGCCGAGATCCAGTTCGAGTCGGGCTACCCCTACATGATGTTCGAGGACACGGTGAACCGTGCGAACCCCATCAAGGGCAAGATCACGCACTCGAACCTGTGCTCGGAGATCCTGCAGGTCTCGACACCGTCGACCTACAACGACGACCTCTCCTACAGCCACGTCGGCCGCGACATCTCCTGCAACCTCGGCTCGATGAACATCGCCCTCGCGATGGACTCGCCGGACTTCGGCACGACGGTCGAGGTCGCGATCCGCGCGCTCACGGCCGTCTCGGACCAGACGAGCATCGACTCGGTCCCGTCGGTCAAGCTGGCCAACGCTGGCGGGCACGCGATCGGGCTCGGGCAGATGAACCTGCACGGCTACCTCGCACGCGAGCGCATCCACTACGGGTCCGACGAGGGCCTGGACTTCACGAACATCTACTTCTACACGGTCGCGTACCACGCGATCCGCGCATCGAACCGGCTCGCGATCGAGCGGAACACGGCGTTCGAGGGCTTCGAGGACTCGACCTACTCGACGGGTGCCTACTTCGAGAAGTACGTGGGGCAGACGTGGGAGCCGAAGACGACCCGGGTGCGTGAGCTGTTCGAGAACGCCGGCGTGGCGATCCCGACGCAGGACGACTGGAAGGCGCTGTCGGCATCGGTCCAGGCACATGGCCTCTACAACCAGAACCTGCAGGCCGTCCCCCCGACGGGATCGATCTCCTACATCAACCACTCGACGTCGTCGATCCACCCGATCGCGTCCAAGATCGAGATCCGCAAGGAGGGCAAGCTCGGGCGCGTCTACTACCCGGCACCGTTCCTCACCAACGACAACCTCGAGTACTACGCCGACGCGTACGAGGTCGGCTACGAGAAGATCATCGATACGTACGCCGAGGCCACGCAGCACGTCGACCAGGGCCTGTCCCTGACGCTCTTCTTCAAGGACACCGTGACGACGCGCGACATCAACAAGGCCCAGATCTACGCGTTCAAGAAGGGCATCAAGACCATCTACTACATCCGCCTGCGCCAGATGGCGCTCGAGGGCACCGAGGTTGAGAACTGCGTCTCATGCATGCTGTGAGCGGGGCGCATGCTGGCGGCACGACCACTCGCGCGACCGCTCTGCGCTGGTCCATGACGACGACGGAGAAGTGATGCACGAGAAGCTGAAGCTGGTCAGCAGTGTCCAGGCCATCAACTGGAACCGTCTCGAGGACGACAAGGACGCCGAGGTCTGGGACCGGCTGGTCGGCAACTTCTGGCTGCCGGAGAAGATCCCGCTGTCCAACGACATCCAGTCCTGGCACACGCTGACGCCGGCGGAGCAGCAGCTCACGACCCGGGTGTTCACGGGCCTGACCCTTCTGGACACGATCCAGGGGACGGTCGGCGCGGTGAGCCTGATCCCCGACGCGATCACGCCGCACGAGGAGGCGGTGTACACGAACATCGCGTTCATGGAGTCGGTCCACGCGAAGTCGTACTCGTCGATCTTCTCGACGCTCAACACGACGCCTGAGATCGACGACGCGTTCCGCTGGTCGGAGGAGAACCCCAACCTCCAGCGCAAGGCCGAGATCGTCTTGAACTACTACCGGGGCGACGACCCGCTCAAGCGCAAGGTCGCCTCGACCCTGCTCGAGTCGTTCCTGTTCTACTCGGGCTTCTACCTGCCGATGTACTGGTCGAGCCGCGCGAAGCTCACCAACACCGCTGACCTCATCCGGCTGATCATCCGCGACGAGGCCGTGCACGGGTACTACATCGGCTACAAGTTCCAGAAGGGTCTCGAGAAGATCTCCGAGGCCGAGCGCGCCTCGATCAAGGAGTACACGTTCGAGCTGCTCTTCGAGCTGTACGACAACGAGGTCGAGTACACCCAGGACCTCTACGACGGCGTCGGTCTGACCGAGGACGTCAAGAAGTTCCTGCGCTACAACGCCAACAAGGCGCTCATGAACCTCGGCTACGAGGCGCTGTTCCCGCGGGACGAGACGGACGTCAACCCGGCGATCCTCTCGGCGCTGAGCCCCAACGCCGACGAGAACCACGACTTCTTCTCGGGCTCCGGCTCGTCGTACGTCATCGGCAAAGCCGTCAACACCGAGGACTCCGACTGGGACTTCTGACGCCCCTGACCGTCTGAGGTCTGACCACCGAGAGCCGGACCGCGCACCCCGAGGCGGTCCGGCTCTCTGGGTCTGTGGGCAGGGGGTCTGTGGCGGGCCCGGCTCAGGTGGGCCGAGCCGCCTCGGCGAAGTGCTGCACGAGGTTGGCGGCGACGGGCACGAGGTCTCGCTCGCCGATGACCAGGCTCGGGTCGCACGACCGCATCCTCGACGCCTCGGCGAGTCCTGGCAGGGGGTCGACGCCGGAGTCCGCGAGGAAGGCCACCAAGACCCTGCGCGCCGCCTCCGAGTACTCACCGCCGGCGTCGGCTACCAGTTCCGCGATGATCAGCGCGGTCATGGCGATGTCGAGGGCCGCGGTGCCGGCACGGGCGTTGGCCCACTCGACGACGGCCGGACCGTGGGCGTCGGTGAGAACGATGTTCGCCGGGTGCAGGTCCAGGTGGACGACCACCTCACCGATTAGGGCGGGCCGTCCCGGCAGGTCGATCGCCGGAATGGTGTGGAGCTGCGCGTGGAGGTCCGCAAGGATCCGAGCCGCCTCGCGTACGCGGGTCTGGCCGGCTGCGAGCGACTGCAGCAGCGTCGGACCCTGGAGCCACTCCATCTCGAGATCGGGACCCTCGGCGCGGATGACGAGCGGCGCCGGGAACCCGTGCGCTCTCACGTGCCGGACGATGCTCGCCTCGACCGCTGTGCTGCGCCCCGAGCGGTTGCGCCGCAGGACACGTTGCTCATCGAGCGCGAAGATGTCGGCGTCTCGACCGGAGGCGACCGGAGCGCCTAGGGGGGCGTACGGCCATGCGCCACCAGACGATGCGTCCCGCGACCCGGCCGCTGCGTGATCGCTGCGCCCACCGTCATGGTGAGCGAGGCCCCTGATCCCCATGATGTGACGGTAGCCGCGTTCGCGGCGGTTGTCCCCTCAGTCGTGGGTTGGAGTCGGCGCGAGAAGGTCACCGCCGCAGGTCTGAGCCGCAGGTGTCAGCGGGAGAGCTCGGTCAGCAGCTGGACGGCGCGCTCGTGAGTGCCCGGCAGAGCCTCGACCCAGAGGCGCGGCGGCTGGCGCACGAGGTCCTCGACCTGGAGCAGCCCGGCCTGGTTGGCGACGTGGGCCCTGACGGCGCGGACCTGCGCGCCGAGACCTGGGCCGCGTTCGGCGAGGATCGCGAACAGTCCGCCGCCCAAGGTCGCCATCGGGTGACCGACCCCATACGCGTCCCGAAGCGCGGAGCCGACGGCGGCCGAGCGAGCCATGCGGGTCCACGGCGACACCTCCGCGGCGGCGACGTCCACGAGCAGCAGGCAGTGCGTGTGGTCGGCGGCCGACTCTGCCCGTCCGGCTACGCCGTACGTCTCGGCCAGGCGGGTGCCGAGGAAGTCGCGGGTCGGCAGACCGGACTCGGGGTCGACGCACGAGCCGCAGGCGGGCACACCGGCCTGCGCCTCGACCCAGCCCTCGCAGAGCGCGCGGACGACGGCGAGCGGCGGTTCGGCGATGCCGGTCGACCGGTAGAGGCACGCGAGGTCGTCGATGGTCTCGGCGATGCCGACGCCGTCGAAACCGCGGACCGTGCCGAGCCGTTCGGCTGCGCTGGACGCGTCGGCACCGGTGAGCACGGCCTCGACGAGCGCGTCGACGGCAGGGTGGTACCAGTCGGACGGCCGAAGCCAGACCGACTGCTCGCTCTGGCGCCGCCAGCTCTCGCGAAGGCTCGGCGGGAGCGCGGGGATGCCCGGTCGCAGTGTGGCCACGACTGATGAGAGTGACGTCCGGTCAGATCGTGACGCGTGTTCTGCCACTTCATCGCGGGCATGTCTCATGACGGGTGCAAGCGGTGAATCGTCCGGATGTGGCACCCTGAGGGCGAGGGCGACCGATTCGTCGGAATGCACGCTGCATTCCCGGCCCGGATGCTGTGCGCCGCACAGCGGTCGAGCGCTGGCGAGGAGGGGTGCGTGTCGAGCAACGCGCAGGTCGCCGGTGCAATCCTCAGTGACGCCGAGCTGATCACGGCCGCCCGCTCCGGCGACTCGGGCGCGTTCGGCCAGCTCTACGAGCGGCACGCCGGGGCCGCGTGGGCCGTCGCCAGGCAGTACACGAACTCCCAGGCGGACGCCGAGGATGTCGTCTCCGACGCGTTCACGAAGGTATGGACGGTGGTCTCGGGCGGGGGCGGACCCGACGTCGCATTCCGTGCCTATCTCTTCACCGTCATCCGACGCCTCGGGATGCTTCGCGTCGAAGGCAGCCGTCGGGTCACCCCGACCGACGACGCGGCGACGTTCGAGGCCGCGTTCGGCGACCAGGAGTCCACCGAGAACCCCGCCCTGGCCGGGTTCGAGCGGG
>JAYTSH010000050.1:0-10450 GCA_043745755.1 Cellulomonas sp.
CGAACGGTCGTAGCGGAAGCCGGGCCGGATCTGCTTGAAGATCCGCGGCACGGTCTCCAGGTTGTGACCGAGGACCTCAGGGCGCGAGCTGAAGACCTCGTCGAGCAGCACGGGGACCGCGTTGAAGTCCGGGATGAGCAGCTCGACACCCGTTCCCGCATTGAGCGCGTGGATCCGCCGCACGGTCTCGGCATACAGCCAGGCGCCGCCGTCGGCCAGGTCGTCGCGAGCGACCCCCGTGACTGTCGCGTACTTCAGACCCATCGCCTGGACCGACTCGGCGACCCGGCGAGGCTCGTCGGCGTCGAAGTCCGCCGGGCGTCCGGTGTCGATCTGGCAGAAGTCGCACCGTCGCGTGCACTGGTCACCGCCGATGAGGAACGTCGCCTCGCGGTCCTCCCAGCACTCGAAGATGTTGGGGCAGCCTGCCTCCTCGCACACCGTGTGCAGCCCTTCGCGGTGCACCAGCCCTTTGAGCTCGGAGTACTCGGGCCCCATGGTCGCCCGGGTCTTGATCCACGCGGGCTTCTTCTCGATGGGAGTCTCGGCGTTGCGGGCCTCGACTCGAAGCATCCGGCGGCCCTCAGGAGCGATCGTCACATTCCTCACCCTACGCGAGCGTGCGACCTGCACGTCTGGGCCGCTTGCGCAAGGGGACCTCCGGCCCAGGCGCCGGCCCAGGTCGGGGGGCAGCATGGCGAGACGGAGCACAGGGCAGATCCCGGCGCGCGCGCCCCGAGGAGGTTCGACATGCGGATCCTGGTCACGGTGGCGTCACGCCATGGCGCGACGCGCGAGATCGGCGAGGTCGTCGCCGAGGTGCTGCGTGGGGCGGGCCACGACGTCGACGAGCTCGATCCCGACGAGGTCCGGACCGTCGAGACCTACGCGGCAGTCGTGCTCGGCTCGTCGGTGTACGTAGGGCGGCTCGCGGCCGCGCTGCGTGAGCTCGTCGACCGCGAGGCAGGTCAGCTCGCGGCGCGACCTGTCTGGCTGTTCTGGTCCGGTCCCGTGGGCGACCGGATCGTGCCGCCGACCCAGCCCGATGATGTGGCCACGGTCGCGACCCGGACCGGAGCGAACCCGCCGCGCTGCTTCTCGGGATGCCTCGACCGCCAGAAGCTCGGGCTGGCGGAGCGCGCGCTCGTCGCGATGATCGACGCCGAGCAGGGCGACTTCCGTGACATGGACGCCGTGCGGTCCTGGTCGACATCGATCGTGGACCAGCTCGCCGGGCGGCCGCCGCGTCGGTGACAGTGCGGGGTGCTGCGGATCCGAGTGCCGCAGCAGGCGCTGCGGCGCGCTGAGAGTCAGGCCGGGACGGCGGAGCTCGGCACCTCGGACACGCCCGCAGCGGTCACTGTGGCGAGCGCCGCCGGGAGATGGGTGCGCACGAGGGGGAGAGCCTCCTCGATCGTGACAGGACGACCGGCCTCGAGCGAGAGCGACGTCACATCCGCGTCTGAGATGCCGCACGGCACGATGCGGTCGAAATCGGCGAGGTCGGGGTCACAGTTGAGTGCGAAGCCGTGCATCGTCACGCCGCGAGCCACCCGGACACCGATCGCCGTGACCTTGCGGTCGCGCCGGGCCCCGGGCAGGTACGGGTCGTCCGCGGGGAACCAGACCCCGCTGCGGCCGTCGACGCGCACCGCGGCCAGGCCGAGATCGGCGCACACCCGGATGACGGCCTCCTCGAGCGCCCGCACGTAGCGCACGACGTCGATCGGGCTCGCGAGCCTGACGATGGGGTAGCCGACGAGCTGACCGGGGCCGTGCCAGGTGATGCGACCGCCGCGATCGACGTCGATGACGGGTGTGCCGTCGGCGGGTCGGTCCCACGACGCAGTCCGGCGTCCGGCCGTGTACACGCTCTCGTGCTCGCACAGGAGGATCGTGTCCTCGCGCTCACCGGAGACGACCTGGGCGTGCACCTCGCGCTGCAGGTCCCAGGTCGGTTGGTACGCCACCCGGCGGGTCCCGAGGTCGAGCTCGACGAACTGCATGGCGTCAGGCTAACCCGCTGCCTCGTCCGGCTCGTCGCGGGCCGGGGCCGGCGCCGTGGGGCGAGCTCGCCGGTGCGTCGACGTGCGGGGCGGCGACGATGGCGAGGAGGACCCGCAGCTCCTCGATCTGGTCGGGGGTGAGTCCGCGGGTGGTCATGGCCTCGGCGGGGCGCGGGTCGGCGGCGAGCATCGCGACGGAGCGCCCCAGGTCGGTGATGGTGATGACGTACTTGCGGTGATCGTCCGCGTCGGGCGCGCGCGTGACGTAGCCCGTGCGCTCCATGCGCGCCAGGATCCGGCTCATCGTCTGCTCGGTGACGCCGCTCGCGGTCGCGAGCTCACGCTGCGAGCGCGGGCGCTGCAGGAGATGGAGCAGCACCGGCATGCTCGCGTGGTTGAGGTCCCAGGTGGCCAGGTGGGCGTTCCACTCGCGCTCGACCCGCCGGGCAGCGGCGGAGAGCAGGCGACCGACCGGCCAGTCGGCGGGATCGGTCGACGTCGCGCGCGCCGGGATGGGCCGTTCAGGCGCGCCGGGCATCTCGGTAGCCAAGCCCTCCCACCGCCTCTCGATTGCGTGCACCTCTACCGTGGCCCATGATACTCAGCATGCTGAGTAAAGTTCGTGGTCAGCTCTTGCGCGCCGTCGTCATCGTCGCCGTCCTGCTCGCCTGGATGGGCGTCGGCGGGCTCGGCGGCATGGCGCAGGGCAAGCTGTCGCAGGTCCAGACCAACGATGCCGCCGCGTTCCTGCCGGCATCGGCCGAGTCGGCCCGGGCCGGAACCGCCAGCACGGGCTTCATCGACGTCGAGACGCTGCCGGTGCTCGTCGTGCTCCAGCCGAAGGACGGTACCCCGGTCACGCCCGCACAGCTCGCCGCGGTGCAGGGACTCGCCGCCGAGATCGGGAACAGCGCGATCCCGGGCGCCGACCCGGCCGCCGGCGACCCGGGAACCCTCGCCGAGGTCCTCATCGGGCCCGCCGTGGTGGTCCCGTCGCAGGACGGCAAGGCGCTGCTCGTCCCCCTGTCCCTCGACGGCGCGCGAGCGGGCGAGGTTCTCGCCAACGAGAAGGGTGTGACAGTCGCTGTCGTCCAGGGTCTGCGCGACACGCTCGACAGCCGGCTCGGAGCCACCGCCGCCGGCGCGGGCAGCGTGGGCCTGCATGCCTGGGTCACCGGTCCGGGGGGCTTCGCCGCCGACCTCGTCAACGCGTTCGGGGGGATCGACAGCGTCCTCCTGCTCGTCGCGCTCGGCGCGGTGCTGCTGATCCTCGTCGTCGTGTACCGCTCGCCGTTCCTGCCGTTCCTGGTGATCTTCTCGGCGGTGTTCGCGCTCAGCGCCGCGGCGCTCGCGGTCTACCACCTCGCCGACGCGGGTCTGCTGACCCTCAACGGCCAGGCGCAGGGGATCATGTCGATCCTCGTCGTCGGCGCCTCGGTCGACTACGCGCTCCTGCTCGTCGCGCGCTACCGCGAAGAGCTGCACCACACCCAGAGCCCGCACACAGCGATGGCGCGCGCTCTGCGCGCCTCGATCGCACCCATCGCCGCGAGTGCGGGCACCGTCATCGCGGGTCTGCTGTGCCTGATGCTCTCCGACCTCGCGTCGAACCGGAGCCTCGGACCCGTCGGCGCCATCGCGATCCTCTCGGCGTTCCTCGCCTCGATGACCTTCCTGCCCGCGCTGCTCCTCGTCCTCGGACACCGGTCACGCGCCCTGTTCTGGCCGCGCCGCCCGCGGGTCATCGACGATGTGTCGCAGACCGGGTCCGTCGGCGCGATCGCCCGGCCCACAGCCGACGTCCTGACCGGGCTGTGGGGGCGCATCGCCCGGTTCGTCGGAGCCCACGCCCGGCCCGTGTGGCTCGTCACCGCGCTCGTCCTCGCCGCCGGCGCGGCGTTCCTCCCGACGCTCCAGGCGAGCGGGACGAGCCAGACCGCTGTCTTCCTGACTGACGTCGACGCCGTGAGCGGCGAGCAGGTGCTGGCCGACCACTTTGCCGCCGGGACCGTCCAGCCGGCGATCGTGATCGCGCCCGAGGCCGATCTGGCCGCAATTGCCGCGGCCGCAGCGGCGGTCCCTGGTGTCGACACGGTGACCCCTTACACGGGTATCGGGGGAGCAGGTGCGCCCGCCGGCTCCACGACGGGGGTGCAGTCGCCGCCCAAGGTCGTCGACGGACGGGTCCGGATCGATGTCGCCACCACGTCGGCGGCCGACACGCAGGAGGCGGTGCGCACGATCGTGGCGCTCCGGGTCGCCGTCCACGCGGCCTCTCCGGACGCCCTCGTCGGCGGTGCTGCGGCGCAGTCGCTCGACACCCAGACGTCCGGCACCCGGGACCTGCGAGTCATCGTCCCCCTCGTGCTCGCGGTGATCCTCCTCATCCTCATGCTGCTGCTCCGGTCGGTCGTCGCGGCCGTCCTCCTCATGGCCGCGAACGTCCTGTCCTTCGCGGCAGCGCTCGGGGTCTCGGCGATCGCGTTCAACCACGTGTTCGGGTTCCCGGGCGCCGACCCGTCCGTGCCGCTGTTCGCGTTCACGTTCCTGATCGCGCTCGGGGTGGACTACTCGATCTTCCTGATGACGCGCGTCCGCGAGGAGAGCCTGCGCGTCGACACTCGAGAGGGGGTGCTGCGAGGCCTGGCTGTGACGGGAGGCGTCATCACCTCGGCCGGCGTCGTCCTCGCGGCGACGTTCGCCGCTCTCGGCGTCATCCCGCTGCTCTTTCTCGCGCAGCTCGCGTTCATCGTGTCCTTCGGCGTGCTGATCGACACCCTGATCGTGCGCAGCCTGCTCGTGCCTGCGCTCGTGCACGACATCGGTCGACGCACGTGGTGGCCGAGCGCCCTGGCTCGTCCGAAGCAGTGACCAGCCGACACAGGCGGCTGCTCACCTGACGGGCGCGAGCCAACGGTCCTATGGTGAATGACATGAGCGACTCGTTGCGTGTCGGGCTGGTCGGGTACGGGGCGTCGGGGCGCGGTCAGCATGCACCTCTGCTGCGCGAGGTCGGTCAGCGGGTCACTCACGTCGTCGAGCGAGACCCTGTCCGTGCGGCCGCGGCGCGGGCCGACTGGCCCGGCGTCGTCATCGACCCGGACGTCACGACCATGCTGACGCGTGCCGCCGAGCTCGACTTCGTCGTCGTCGCGAGTCCGACAGGCTCGCACATGGCCAACGTCAACGCAGCGCTCGAGGCGCGGCTGCCCGTGGTCGTCGACAAGCCGATCGCGACGACGACCCACGACGCGCGAGCACTCGCCCGGACGGCTGAGGCGCACAGCGGCCGCCTGACCGTCTTCCAGAACCGGCGGTGGGACGCCGAACAGCTCACGCTCCGCCGGGTTCTCGACTCGGGCGAGCTGGGCAACGTGCACACCTTCGAGCGGCGCTGGGAGAGGTGGCGTCCCGTCCCGCAACAACGGTGGAAGGAGCTCGACGTTGCCGCGGGCGGCCTGCTGCTCGACCTCGGCTCGCACCTCGTCGACTCGGCCGTCCAGCTGTTCGGCCCGGTCGTCTCGGTCTACGCCGAGCTGCGATCGCTCACGACGCCCGTCGACGACGACGTGTTTCTCGCCCTGCAGCACGCCGCTGGGCCGAACGGGGTCCAGGTGCACAGCCACCTGCAGACCGGCGCACTGGTCGGGGCGCCCGGTCCGCGCACCCGGGTTCTGGGCGATGCGGGCGCCTATCTCGTGACGACGTTCGAGTCCGAGCCGACGCCATTTTCGGTCCTGGACGACATCCCCCATGCCAAGCACGACCGCGTCCACCAGACGCACGAGGGGTGGATCGTGCGTGGGTCCGAGCGCGTCGCCGTCCCTCGCGCAGCCGGTGCCCCCACCGACTTCTATCGGGCGGTCGTGCGCTGGCTCACTGTCGGAGGGCCGGTGCCGGTCGACCCGTGGGACGCAGTGCGGACCGCCGAGGTGCTCGATGCTGCGCGCGAGTCGTCGCGCGAGCATCGCGTCATCACCCTCCGGTAGCCCGACCGAAGGCACTGGGCCTGTGGATGACGCTCGGGAGGGCGTCGATCCACGGTTCGATGTCGCCATGGAACCGTCCGCAGCACCCCCCGACGTCGTGGCCGCACTGCTCACTGGCGGGTATCGCGTTCTCGGCCCGATCGGGTGCGGTGCGCAGGGACCGGCGTGGTCGGCGGTCGCGCTCGACGGGCCACCGCAGCGCGTCGTCGTCCGCGTCGTCGACCTTGCCGCTGACCCACGGCACGGTGCGCGCCTCGACCGACTCCGCAACGTCCAGCACGAGCACCTCGCCCGCGTCCGGGACGTGGTCGCCGTCGGCCCCGGTACAGCTGCGTTGCTCGTGGACCACATGCCAGGGCCGACCCTCGCCGCCCTGCGGTCCGCCCGCGGTCCGCTCAGCGCGGGCGAGGCGGTCACGCTCGCCGTCCCGCTTGCCGACGCGCTCGAGGCCCTGCACGCTGCGGGCCTCGTCCACGGTGACGTGTCGCCTGCCAACATCGTCATCGGCCTCGACGGACGGCCCGTCCTGGTCGACCTGCTCGGGGCCCTGACACCCAGTGCCGGCACGCCCGGGTTCGCCGCCCCCGAGGTGCGCCGGGGTCAGGCCTGCGAGCCGCCAGGAGACGTGTACGCGCTTGCGAGAGTGGTGCTCGCCCAGCTCGGGCCGGCCCCCGCCCGGACTGGGGCCGGCGCGGACCTCGCGGCCTCGAACGACGACCAGCGCGTCCGGGACCTGCTCACGGCGGCGACCGACCCGGATCCGCGACTGAGGCTGGCTGCCCGCGAGCTCGCTGACGCCTGCTTCCGAGCGCACGCGCCCGAGCCGATCATGCTGCCCGACAGCTCGGTGCTCGCCCGCACCGAGCTCGCCGGCCTCGCGAGCCGGGGCGGGCGGACGACCACCCCGCGATGCTCGTCACGCCACCGCGGGCACCGCGCGTGGCGGGCGCACCTCTGGCGCGTCGCGGCAGCCGTCGGCGCTGTCGTGGTGTGCGGCATCCTCGTGTTCGCCGTGAGCCAGCGCGGCGCCGCTGAGGCAGGCGGGCGCACCCCTGGCCCTGACACTCACTCGACCGGCGTGGCTCTCAGCCGCATCGCCGGCGCCCTGGACGGCTCGGCGATCGGCCTGCTCAACGGGGGACGTGCCCCCGGTGCGTTCGCGGCACGTCCGACCGCGCCGACGGCACCGACCGCGGCGGCCGGCAGCGCCTCCGCCGACAGTGCTTCTGCCGGCAGCGCCTCCGCTGACCCGGTCGTCGAGGCGCGGCGTCTGACCGAGCTCCGTGCGCGCCTCATCTCGGCGGGTGACGAGGGCGCGCTCACGTCGGTCGAGGTCCTCGGCTCGCCTGCACGTACCGCCGACGCCGCGATCCTGGCCGACCTCGCCACGCGTGGACTGCGCATCGAGGGGCTGTCCGTGGAGGTGACCGGCGTCGAGCTCGTCTCGGCGGCGGGATCCCCAGTGAAGGTCGCGGTGACGTCGGCCAGCTCGGGGTACCGGCTGCTTCGTGGGGACGGGACGACGGAGAGCACCGTGCCGGCAGGTGGGCAGCGCACCGTCGTGCTCGTGCTCGAGCTCACGGACGCCGGGTTGCGAGTCACGGACGTCCTGGACCCGGCCGAGACAGGTGCCGGCGCCTGAGGGTGACGGCTCCGTCGCGGGGGAGTCGTGCGTACAGCGTCTCTACACCGTGACGTACCGCACGGCCGCCGCCAGGTCCGGGTGGACCGGGACGAACCCGCTGCCGGTCAGGGCGCGGGGTGTCGCACGGATCGACCCCAGGACCTCCGGGGCGAAGTCACCGAGGGCGATCCGCACGGCCCACGCCGGCGCTCGCACGACGGCCGGCCGGTGCAGGGCGTGGGCCAGCGCCCGGGTGAGCTCCGCATTCGTGTCGGCGCCGGCCACCATGTTCACCGGACCGTGGACCGGCGCGTCGAGCAGGTGGATGATCGCCCGCACCTCGTCGGGCAGGGTGATCCAGCTCCAGTACTGCCGACCCGAGCCGAGGGGCCCACCGAGGCCGGCACGCACGAGCGGGAGAAGGCGTCCGAGCGCACCACCGCGCGGCGCGAGAACGATGCCGCTGCGCAGGTGCGCGACCCTGAGCCCAGCCTCGACGGCGGGAAGCGTCGACGCCTCCCACTGCCGGACGACGCCCGCGAAGAAGGTCGTGCCGAGTGGCTCGTGCTCGTCGAGGATGTCGGCGCCGCGGTCCCCGTAGGCGCCGATCCCCGACGCCTGGAGCAGCACCCGGGGACCAGTCGCGAGGCCGGCCATCGTACTGGCCAGGAGCCCGGCGGTTCGTGTCCGGGACAGCAGGACCGTCCGCTTGCGAGCCTTTGTCAGTGGGCGGTCGCTGACGCCGGCGCCCGCGAGGTTGATGACCGCGTCAGCCCCCGCCAGCGCCGACGGTTCGAGCCGACCGGTGTCCGGGTCCCACTCGACGTCGTCGGGCACGGACGGCGTGCCTCGCACGAGCCGACGGACGTGGTGCCCGTGCGCGCGGAGCGCCGGAACGAGCGCAGAGCCGATGAGTCCGCGGGAGCCAGCAACGACGATGTCCATGGGTCCACTCTACGAAGCCGCACGACACCGAGACGGACGGTCGAGAACGCCGACGCCCAGGCGCCGACCTCCGCAGAGGCCGCCGACCTCCGCAGAGGCCGACACCCGGGCGTCCGGGGATGCGGGTCGTCAGATGCCGACCTCGGACTCGAAGGCACCCTCTTCGATGCGCGCCTTGACCGTGGCCAGGTAGCGCGACGCGTCGGCGCCGTCGACCAGGCGGTGGTCGTACGACAGCGCGAGGTAGCACATCGACCGGATGGCGACGACGTCACCGCCATCGGAGTCGGTCTTGACGACGGGGCGCTTGACGATCGCACCCGTGCCGAGGATCGCGGACGTGCCGCCTGGGACGATCGGCGTGTCGAACAACGCGCCGCCCGAGCCGGTGTTCGTGACGGTGAAGGTCGCACCGCTCAGCTCGTCGGGCGTGACCTTGTTGTCGCGGGTGCGGACGGCGAGGTCACCGATCTTGCGGGCGATCCCGGCGAGGTTGAGGTCACCGGCATCGCGGATGACCGGGACGAGCAGCCCTCGCGGGGTATCGACGGCGATGCCGATGTTCTCCTGGCCGTGGTACGTGATCTGGTTGCCCTCGAGCACGCCGTTGACCTTCGGGTGAACCTTCAGGGCCTCGATCGCGGCCAGCACGAAGAACGGGAGGAACGTGAGGTTGATGCCCTCGCGCGCCTTGAAGTCGTTCTTCGCCCGCGCCCGCAGCAGGGCGACCTTCGTCACGTCGACCTCGACGACCGTCGTGAGCTGCGCCTGGCTGTGCAGCGCGTCCACCATGCGCTCGGCGATGATCTGACGCAGGCGGCTGGCCTTCTCGGTCGTGCCGCGCAGCGGCGAGACCTCGAGCGGTGCTGCGGTCTTCGCCGGGGCCTTCTCGGCGGCCGGGGTCGGGGCGCTCGCTGCCGCGGCGGTCTTGGCCGCCTCAGCGGCCTCGGCCGCCTTGGCCGCTGCGTCGAGCACGTCCTCCTTGCGGATGCGGCCGCCCACACCGGTGCCGGCGAGCGAGGACACGTCCACGCTCTTCTCGGCAGCGAGCTTGCGGACGAGCGGCGTCAGGTACGTGCCCGAAGCTGCAGGGGCCGGCGCCGCATGCTGTGCCGTGACCGGCGCCGCCACCGGTGCAGGAACGGGAGCCGGCGTCGCCTCGATCGGAGCCGCGACGGGTGCGGGGGCTGCCTCGGCCGGTGCGGGGGCTGCCTCGGTCTGCGGTGCCGGAGTCGCGCCGGAGCCGATGACGGCCAGGACTGCGCCGACGGAGACCGTCTCGTCCTCCTGGACGCGGATCTCCAGGAGCGTGCCGGCGAACGGGGACGGGATCTCGGTGTCGACCTTGTCGGTGGAGATCTCGAGCAGAGGCTCGTCGACCTCGACCGCTTCGCCGATCGCCTTGAGCCACCGCGTGACGGTGCCCTCGGTGACCGACTCGCCGAGCGCGGGGAGGGTGACCTCGGCGCCGACCGGCGAACCGGCCGCAGCCGGCGCCTGGGGTGCGGCCTCGGTGGACGCTGCCGGTGCCTCGGTGTCCTCGACCGGTGCTGCGGGCTGCTCGAGGAGCTCAGCAGGCGCAGCCTCGGCAGGCACGGTCTGCGCCGGTTCGGCGCCGTCGTGCGCGCCGGGCTGGCCGGAGCCGATCACGGCGAGCACCGCACCGACCTGGACGGTCTCGTCCTCCTGGACGAGGATCTGCTCGAGGACGCCCGCGAACGGCGACGGGATCTCGGTGTCGACCTTGTCGGTCGAGATCTCGACCAGCGGCTCGTCGACGTCGACGGCGTCGCCGACGTTCTTGAGCCACCGGGTGACGGTTCCCTCGGTGACGGACTCACCGAGAGCGGGGAGCTGCACGTTGTCAGACATGACCGCTGGTCTCC
>JAYTSH010000051.1:0-3652 GCA_043745755.1 Cellulomonas sp.
CTCGACGAACGTGATCGGGACTTCCACGGTGCGGCCTCCGGCGCGCTGGACGCGCCACGCCATGTCGATCTGGAAGCAGTACCCGGCCGATGCGACCTCGTCGAGCGGGAGCTGCTTGAGGATGTCGGCGCTGTACGCGCGGAATCCTGCGGTGGCGTCCCGGACGGGGAGACCCAGAGCCAGGCGGGTGTAGACGCTCGCACCGCGCGACAGCACCTGGCGAGCCAGAGGCCAGTTCACGACGCTGCCGCCGGGGACCCAGCGTGAGCCGATGACGAGATCAGCACCGGAGCTGGCCGCGAGCAGCCGCGGCAGGTCCTCGGCTCGGTGCGACCCGTCCGCATCCATCTCGACGACCACGTCGTACCCTCGCTCGAGCGCCCAGTGGAAGCCCGCGATGTAGGCGGTGCCCAGGCCGAGCTTGCCGGTCCGGTGGATCACGTGGATCACCGGCCGACCGCTCTGTCCGGCCTCGCGGGCAGCGATCTCCTCCGCGAGGTCGCCCGTGCCGTCCGGTGAGCCGTCGTCCACGACGAGCAGGTCGGCGTCGGGCACGTGTGAACGCAGCCGCTCGAGGGCGCCGGGCAGGCTCTCGCGCTCGTCGTACGTCGGGATGACGACGAGCACCCGCATGGGCGCGGTCGCGTGGTCGGCGGGTTGGGTGGTCATGAAGCTCCTTCGGTGCGGTCCTCGCGACGAATGCGCAGAGCGCCCGCCATGCCGGTGACGACGATGCAGATGGCCAGTGCGTCGGCGATCCACGCAGGCCAGCCCCCGGCTCGGGCGGCGGGCGTCAGAGAGTCGCGCAGCGGAAGCGTAGCGACCAGCTGGCCGGAAGTGAAAAGCGCGGTCTGGTGCGAGACCGCGCCGTTCGGTGCGATGACGGCGCTGACACCGACCGTGGAGATCTGGACAGTGGCGCGACCGAGCTCTATCGCGCGCAGCCGGGACATCGCCAGCTGCTGCGTGGACTCCGCGGTGTAGCCGAACGATGCGTTGTTCGTCTGCACGACCAGCATCTCGGCCCCGGCCAGCACCGCTTGGCGCGGGAGCGCGTCGTAGGCCACCTCGAAGCAGATGACGTCTCCGATCCCGACGGTCCGCCCGAGCCGCGCGGACGCGAGCGGGACCAGCCCCACCTTGGTCCCGGCGATCATGTCCTGGGTCACGAGGTCGACCGCCGAGGAGAACGGACGCACCAGCGCCCGGAACGGGATGTACTCGGCGAAGGGCGCTGGATGCTGCTTGGAGTACTCGGCCACCACACCTTGTCCGGGAAGCCACAAGACTGCAGTGTTGTATCGACCTCCGCTTGGAGGGTACTGGACGGTGCCCACGAGCATCGGCGCCTGCACGGCCCGCGCTGCACCGTCGATCTCGTCGGCAGCTGCACCGTCAACCTGCGGGTCGACGTCTGTGCCGTTCTCGGGCCACAGGACCAGATCGAGCTGCCCGGGCTGCACCTGGTCGAGGAGGGCGAGCGTGCCGGCCACATGATTTCGGAGCACGACCCGGGCCTGGGCGAAGGCGTCCAGGCCGGGGGTCGGCACATTGCCCTGCACCGCACCCACCGTCAGCGTCCCTGACTCGGCACGCGTGTCGAGGGGCACGAGCAGGCCGACCACGAGGACGGTGCCGGCGAGCGCGAGGCGGACGAAGACCCCCGGGACGACGAGGCGGCGCGCGGCCGTCCACGTCTGGGCCAGGAGGATTCCGGCGACGGCGACTGCCGCTGAGACGAGCGGGGCGCCGCCCAGCCAGGCCAGCGCTGACACCGGCGAGTCAGCCTGGGAGAACGCCAGCCGGCCCCAGGGGAAGCCGCCGAAAGGCCAGGCGGAGCGGAGCTCCTCCATGGCGACCCACAGCACGACGAACACGACCACCTGGAGCCAGCGGTTGCGCCAGACGGCGTTGCCGCGTCGGGCCCAGGTCCATGCGGCGCCAAACAGGGCGACGTAGCCGGCCTCGAAGGCTGCAAGAGCGAGCCATGGGACCCTCCCGACGGCGTAGTCCGCCCAGATGATGTGCGGCGCGAAGAAGGTAAGGCCCCAGACGAGGCCGATCAGGGCGTTCCAGCGAGCGCTGTCCCGACGCAGGGCGAGGACGAGCAGGGCGACCCCAGGAGCTGCGGCTCCCCACCAACCGAGGTCAGGGAACGATGCCCACGTGAGCGCTCCCCCGGCGACGGCGAGGGCGACGGAGGACCATCGGGAGGACTCGCGGGAGGGCACCGGTGAAGACTACGTCAGCTCACCGGACGACGATGTCGGGGTCCTGCGTGCCCCGCCGACCGGCCCGCGTGTCCTTCGTGCCGGACGTCGCCGTGAGGCGTCCCGTCCGTTTTCTACTGAACACGCGGGCCTAGCCGGGGTCCTCCCCTGCAGGCGGCAACCCGAGGATGAACCTCAGGTGAACGATCATCCGCGGGGGCGGAACACTCAATGAACCTACCGGCTCGGCAGGGCGTGTCAAGCCAACATCGACGCAGGTCACACGAGTACGTGCAGGTCACCACCCCGTGGTTGCTCCCGATTCGCACGATTCGGAGCGGCGTGTCGTGCGGCGTGTCGGCGCCGCGCCGAGGGACCCACACGTTCGAGTGAACTTCGTTCCGGGCGTCAGCCGAGGTCGTCGTGCAGCACCACACCGGCCCGGACCGTACGTACGCAGACGGGTGGCTCGGCCTGCGGATCCAGGTCGGGCAAGAGGGGTGTCCCGGCTCGCGCGTCGGTGCTCCACACCGAGGCGGCACCTCCCGCGCCCTGCACGGCCAGGTGCTCGATCTGCCACACGGCAAGGTGCGCCGGGGCACCGACGCGGAGCTCACCGGCGCCCGTGTGCTCGAGCTGGGCAGCTCGCCAACCTCCGCGGGTGTGCGCCCTGAAGGCAGCGCGCGCGGAGATCCGCTGGTCGCGCTGGTGGTGGCCGACCGCGGCCCGGACCGTGGCCCAGGGATCGATTCGGGTGACCGGCGAGTCCGAGCCGAACGCGATGGGGATGCCCGCCGCGGCGACGTCCGCGAACGGGTTGAGCGAGGCCGCGCGGCCCGCACCGAGGCGGGCCGCGTACATCCCGTCGGGACCGCCCCAGGTCGCGTCGAACGCCGGCTGCATGCTCAGGTGCACCCCGAGCAGCACCAGGCCGGCCAACGTCATGGCATCGATCATCTCCGCATGCTCGAGCCGGTGACCTGCGCAGCGGATCGCGTCGACGCCCTCGACGTCGGTGGCGGCCCGCAGCCCGAGCATGAACTCGTCCATCGCGCGGTCGCCGATCACGTGGAAGCCGGCCTGGACCCCGGCGCGCGTGACAGCTGCGACGTGGTTGCAGATCTGCTCGGCGGTCAGGGACAGCGTCCCGCGGGCGTCGCCCGGCAGGTCCGCGTAGGGGGCGCGGAGCGCGGCCGAGTGCGAGCCCAACGACCCGTCAATGAAAAGGTCACCACCGATTCCGGTCAGGCCGGGGATCGCGGCCAGGACCTCGTGCGCGTCGTCACTCGTCACGCACGCCTCGCCGCGGTAGCCGACCACGTGCGGCAGACCGCTCGACGGGTCGGCGGTCATCGCCAGCAGTGCAGCGAGACCTTCGCGGGTGTCGGTTGACGGCGTGCTGTGCTCGTGCAGCGACACGACGCCCGCCGCGGCCGCCGACC
>JAYTSH010000052.1:0-1876 GCA_043745755.1 Cellulomonas sp.
TCCGCGGCCCTTGTCCCCGTGCTGTCCGCCTTCGGCGTCACCGACATCGTGACGAGCCACTGGGCGCGGTGCCGGACGACCATCGAGCCGTACGCCGAGACGTGCTCGATCGTGCCGCGCGACTCGGTCCACCTCACCGAGGCGCAGCACGACAGCTCACCTGAGCGGGTCGAGGCCGAGGTCGACGGGCTGCTCCGGTCCGGCCGCGATGTCGTCGTGTGCACGCACCGACCGGTCCTGCCGACCTTGCTCAAGGTCCTTGGCGCCCATGCGGTGCGCGCAGCCGAGGTGGCGCTGCCCTCGAAGGACCCCTACCTCAAGCCCGGCGCGGTGCTCGTGGCGCACGTCGTGCACAGCGCGAAGGGGCCACGGGTCGTGGCCACCGAGACGCACCGTCCGCCGATCGCCTGACGGCGTGCACCGGGCGGACCCGGCCTCAGACGAGTCCGACGAGCCTGATCACGGTGTAGACGGAGGCGGCAACCAGTGCCGCCATGGGGATCGTCAGGATCCAGGCGATGCCGATGCTCCGGGCGACGCCCCAGCGGACCGCGGACAGCCGCTTCGTGGCACCGACACCCATGATCGCCGAGGTGATCGTGTGGGTCGTCGAGATGGGCGCCTGGAAGACGAACGCGGTCGTGTACAGGACCGTGGCCGCAGCGGTCTCGGCGACGAAGCCGCGCGCCGGGTCGAGCTCGATGATCTTGCGCCCGAGCGTGCGCATGATGCGCCAGCCGCCCGAGTACGTCCCGAGAGAGATCGCCGACGCCGCGCACAGCTTGACCCACAGCGGGATGTCCGTGCCGGTGTGGAGGCCGCCCGCGACCAGCGCGAGCACGATGACGCCCATGGTCTTCTGTGCGTCCTGCAGGCCGTGCCCGAGTGCCATGGCCGCGGCCGACGCGGTCTGCGCGATCCGGAACCGTCGCTGGGTCTTCGTCGGAGCCATGTTCCGGACGATCCACAGGACGCCCACCATCACGAGGTACGCGAGCGCGAAGCCGACGAGTGGCGAGATCACCATCGGCAGGACGACCTTGTCGAGGATGACGGCCCAGTGCACGGTCGTCGCCGAGGCGAGTCCCGCGCCGGTGAGGCCACCGATGAGTGCGTGGGTCGACGACGACGGCAGGCCGAGCCACCACGTGATCAGGTTCCACGCGATCGCGCCGATCAGGCCCGACAGGACGATCACGAGACCGTGGACCCCGGCCTGGGGGCCGATGTCGATGATGCCCGAGCCGATCGTGTGCGCGACGCCCGTGCCGAGCAGCGACCCGAGGAGGTTGAACACGGCCGCCATGAGCAGTGCAGCGCGGGGCGTCAGGGCCCGCGTGGACACCGACGTCGCGATGGCGTTCGCCGCGTCGTGGAATCCGTTCGTGTAGTCGAAGCCGAGAGCAACGACCACGACGACGATGACGAGCGCGATCTCCACCGGGGCTCAGGACTCCTTGAGCGCGATGGTCTCGACCGTGTTGGCCACCTTCTCGAAGGCGTCCGCAGCGTCCTCGAGCTTCTCGACGACCTCCTTGAGCTTCATGAGGAGGATCGGGTCGGAGATCTCGTCGAACAGCTGCGCGAGCAGCTTGCGGTGGGCCTTGTCGGCCTGGTTCTCGAGGCGGTTGATCTCGACCCAGTACTCGGCGAGGTCGGACATCGAGCGCAGGCGCGGCATCGCGTCGGCGGTGAGCTCAGCGGCCCGCTGGAGCACCTGGACCTGGTCGGCGACGCGCGCCGGGAGCACCTCGAGCTTGTAGAGCACGATGAGGTCCGACGCCTCCTCCATGAAGTCCATGCAGTCGTCGAGGCTCGAGGCGAGCATGTAGATGTCGTCGCGGTCGAACGGGGTGATGAACGTCTGGTTGAGGCG
>JAYTSH010000053.1:0-5028 GCA_043745755.1 Cellulomonas sp.
TGGTCGAGGTCCCCGGACGACGCGAAGCGGTGCTGCATCACGTCGCGCCACAGGCGGCCCCACTCGGAGTCGTCGCAGAGCGCGGACAGCGCCATGCGCAGGTCTCCGGGCGGCAGGACGCCGAGCTCGTCGCGCAGGCGTCCCGACGACCCGCCGTCGTCGGCGACAGTGACGACCGCGGTCAGCTGGTCCGACATCAGTCGGAGAGCCGACAGCGTCGCCGAGAGCCCGTGACCACCGCCGAGCGCGACGAATGCCGGATCCGGCTGGTGCCCGGCCCTCATTCCTTGCCGAGGTCGCGGGCGCCGACGGTCACCCGGTGACCCTGGTCCCGCAGCCGGACCGCGATCGCCTCGCTGATGGCGACCGAACGATGCTTCCCGCCTGTACAACCGACGGCAATCGTGACGTACCGCTTCTCCTCGTGCAGGTAGCCGTTGAGCACCGGCTCGAGCGCAGATGCGTAGCGGTCGACGAACTGGAGGGCGCCGGGCAGGCCGAGGACGTAGTCGCGCACCGCGGCGTCACGCCCCGACAGGTGGCGCAGCTCGCTGATCCAGTAGGGGTTTGTCAGGAACCTGACGTCGACGACGTGGTCCGCGTCGAGCGGGATGCCGTACTTGAACCCGAACGAGACGATGTTGATGCGCAGCGGGTCGTCACCTGCCGCCGTGACCGCGGCACGGACCTGCCGGCCCAGCTCGTGGACGTTGAGCTCCGAGGTGTCGATGAGGATGTCGGCGCGTCTGCGGGTGTCGGCGAGGAGCGCGCGCTCGGCGGCGATCCCGTCGAGCACGCGCCCGTCGCCCTGCAACGGGTGGGGACGACGAACTGTCTCGAACCGTCGGACCAGGACCTCGTCCGACGCGTCGAGGAACAGGATCCGGTAGTCGATCCCCGACTCGCGCAGACCAGACAGCACCTGCGCGAGGTCGGAGAAGAACTCACGCGTGCGGACGTCGACGACGGCTGCGAGGCGCTGACCGTCGCCCGCGACACCGTGACGCATCATGCCGATGAGGTGCGTGAGCATCTGTGCCGGGAGATTGTCGACGACGTACCAGTCGAGGTCCTCGAGCACCGCCGCGGCGCGCGAACGACCCGCGCCGGACATGCCTGTGATGATCAGGACATGCGGCGCCGGCAGCCGCGGCGCCTCGGTCGCCGCCTCCAGGGCAGGGATGCCGAACGGGACAGTGATCGGCGAGACCTCGTCGCTCATGACCCCAGCATGCCAGTGTTCGCGCCCGCCCCCTCGGTCGTGGCCACCTCGTCGACGGCTCCGCCCGACGCCATGTCAGGTGGGGCGTCGGTCCGCAAGGCAGCGACGACCGTCGCAGCCGTCCGCGCGCCCATTCCCTGCACAGACGCGATCTCCTCGACCGAGGCCAGACGTAGCCGCTTGAGCGACCCGAAGTGCTTGAGCAGCGCGGCGGACCGCGCCGGTCCGAGCCCGGGGACCGCATCGAGGGCCGAGACGGTCATGCCCTTGCTGCGCCTCTTGCGGTGCGCGCTGATCGCGAACCGGTGGGCCTCGTCCCGCAGGCGCTGCAGCAGGTACAGCCCCTCCGAGCTCCGTTCGAGGATCACCGGGTAGTCCTCCCCCGGCAACCAGACCTCCTCGAGCCGCTTCGCGAGCCCGCACAGGGCGACGTCGTCGATGCCGAGCTCCGCGAGCGCCGCGGCCGCCGCGGCGACCTGGGGCTGGCCGCCGTCGACGACGACGAGCTTCGGTGGGTAGGCGAACCTCGTGGGACGCCCGGTGCTCGGGTCGACGGGACCCGAGCGCAAGGGCGCGTCGTCGTCCGACCCGTCCTCGCCGAGCTCGAGCTCGACGCCGCCCGATGCCGTCCGCTCCGCGACGTACCGGCGGAACCTTCGCGTGATGACCTCGTGCATCGACTCGGTGTCGTCGCGGGCACCCTGCCCCTCGGCGCCGCGGATGCTGAAGTGCCGGTACTCGCTCTTGCGGGCCAGGCCGTCCTCGAACACGACCATCGACGCCGACTGGAACGTCCCCTGGTTGTGCGACACGTCGTAGCACTCGATCCGCAGCGGTGCGCTTGGCAGGTCGAGGGCCTCCTGGATCTCGCGCAGGGCCTGGCTCCGGGTCGTCAGGTCACCCGCCCGGCGCGTGCGGTGCAGCGCGAGGGCGTGCTCGGCGTTGCGCCGCACCGTCTCGGCGAGCTCTCGCTTCTCGCCGCGCTGCGGGACGCGGATGTCGACGTGGGCGCGCCGCAGCCCGGTCAGCCAGGCCTGCACCTGGTCGACGTCCGTCGGCAGCACGGGGACGAGGACCTCACGCGGGACCGCTCGGGCATCATTGGTGACTCCGCGCTGCGTCGTGTCGGCGGACTGCTCAGCGCCGTAGACCTGCTCGAGCAGGCGCTCGACGAGATCGGCGTCGGTGGCGTCCTCGACCTTCTCGACGACCCAGCCGCGCTGGCCCCTGATCCGCCCGTCCCGGACGTGGAAGACCTGCACCGCGGCCTCCAGGTCGTCGCCAACGAGCCCGAAGATGTCGGCGTCCGTGCCGTCCGCGAGGACGACCGCGTTGCGTTCCATCGCGCGTTCGAGCGCCGCGATGTCGTCGCGCAGCCGGGCCGCCTGCTCGAAGTCGAGCTCGGCAGCGGCGTCCCGCATGCGCTGGGTCAGGCGGCGGGTGAACTTCGCGGCGTCCCCCGCCATGAAGTCGCAGAAGTCCCGCGCCAGCTCGCGGTGGTCTTCTGGGGTGATGCGTCCGACGCACGGGGCCGAGCATCTGTCGATGTAGCCGAGCAGGCACGGGCGACCCTGCTGGTTCGCACGCTTGAACACGCCGGTCGAGCAGGTTCGCACCGGGAAGACCCTCAGCAGCAGGTCGACGGTCTCGCGGATCGCCCACGCATGGGCGTACGGGCCGAAGTACCGGGTGCCCGAACGCTTGGCGCCGCGCATCACCTGCACCCGCGGGAACTCGTCGGCGAGCGTCACCGCCAGGTAGGGATACGACTTGTCGTCGCGGTACTTGATGTTGAACCGCGGGTCGAACTCCTTGATCCACGAGTACTCGAGAGCCAGCGCCTCGACCTCGGTCCCCACGACCGTCCACTGCACCGAGGCCGCTGTCGTGACCATCGTCTGCGTCCGAGGATGCAGGTTCGCGACGTCCTGGAAGTAGCTCGCGAGGCGCGAGCGGAGGCTCTTCGCCTTGCCGACGTAGATGACGCGACCGTGCTCGTCCCGGAAGCGGTAGACGCCCGGGGAGTCGGGGATCTCACCTGGCGCGGGGCGGTAGGTGGCGGGATCGGCCATGGGTACGAGGGTAGTTCGCGCCACCGACGCCCCACGCACCGCGGGTCAGGCCAGCGCAGGGTCAGGCCCCGACGGCGACCCGCTCCGGCTCGAGCACCTCTGCGAGGTACCGGCCGGTGTGGCTCGCCGCGATCGTCGCCACGTGCTCGGGGGTCCCCTCCGCGATGACGCGACCGCCGCCGTTGCCACCCTCGGGACCCATGTCGATGACCCAGTCGGCGTTCTTGATCACATCGAGGTTGTGCTCGATCACGACCACGCTGTTGCCCTTGTCGACGAGCGACTGCAGGACCCCGAGAAGCTTGCGGATGTCCTCGAAGTGAAGGCCCGTGGTCGGCTCGTCCAGCACGTAGATGGTGCGACCGGACGAGCGCTTCTGGAGCTCCGCGGCGAGCTTGACGCGCTGGGCCTCGCCGCCCGAGAGCGTCGGTGCGGGCTGCCCGAGGCGTACGTACCCGAGCCCGACGTCGACGAGCGTGCGCAGGTGGCGCGCGATTCCCGGCACGGCAGCGAAGAACTCGGCCGCCTCCTCGATCGGCATGGCCAGCACGTCTGCGACCGTCTTGCCCTTGAAGTGCACTTCGAGGGTCTCGCGGTTGTAGCGGGCGCCGTGACACACCTCGCACGGGACGTACACGTCGGGCAGGAAGTTCATCTCGATCTTCAGGGTGCCGTCACCCGAGCACGCCTCGCAGCGCCCGCCCTTGACGTTGAACGAGAAGCGACCTGGCGCGTAGCCGCGGACCTTGGCCTCGGCGGTCTCGGCGAAGAGACGACGCACGTGGTCCCAGACCCCGGTGTACGTCGCGGGGTTCGACCGCGGGGTACGCCCGATCGGTCCCTGGTCGACGTGCACCACCTTGTCGAGGGTGTCGAGGCCGGTCACACGCGTGTGCCGCCCCGGAACCTGACGGGCACCGTTGAGCTGGTTGGCCAGCACCGTGTACAGGATCGAGTTGACGAGGGTCGACTTGCCCGAGCCCGACACCCCGGTCACCGCGATCAGCGTGCCGAGCGGGAACGACACGTCGATCCCGGTCAGGTTGTGCTCGCGCGCTCCGAACACCGTGAGCATGCGCTCCGGGTCGATCGGGCGGCGACCCTGCGGCATGGGGATCGAGCGGCGACCCGAGAGGTACGCACCCGTCAGCGACTCCTTCGACGCGAGCAGCCCGGAGAGGTCGCCCGAGTGCACGACCCGCCCGCCGTGCTCACCGGCGCCCGGGCCGAAGTCGACGATCCAATCGGCTGCGCGGATCGTGTCCTCGTCGTGCTCGACGACGATGAGCGTGTTGCCCAGGTCGCGCAGCCGGGTCAGGGTGTCGATCAGGCGACGGTTGTCGCGCTGGTGCAGCCCGATGCTCGGCTCGTCGAGCACGTAGAGCACACCGGTGAGCCCTGACCCGATCTGGGTCGCGAGCCGGATGCGCTGCGCCTCGCCGCCCGACAGCGTGGCCGCCGGGCGCATCAGCGAGAGGTAGTCGAGACCGACGTCGAGCAGGAACCCGAGCCGCGCCTGGATCTCCTTGAGGACCTGCAGGGCGATCACCGCCTCACGCTCACCGAGCTCGAGCGTGTCGAGGAAGTCGCGCGCCTCGCCGATCGGCAGCGCGCAGACGTCGGCGATCGAGCGGTCGCCGATCTTGACCGCGAGCACCTCGGGCTTGAGGCGCGTGCCCTCGCACACCGGGCACGGGACCTCGCGCATGAAGGCCTCGTACTTCTCCTTGCTCC
>JAYTSH010000054.1:0-4567 GCA_043745755.1 Cellulomonas sp.
CGACGCGACCTGCCCGCGCACGCCGAGCCCCGCACCGATGCCCTGCGTGAGGGTCGTCTTGCCTGCGCCGAGATCACCCGTGAGCACGACGAGGTCGCCCGCCCGGAGCACCGCCGCGAGCGCACGGCCGTACCTGCGCGTCGCGTCCGCGTCGGCGAGCTCGACGGTGACGGGCGAGGGGTGCTCGGCGGGCAGCTCCTGGTCCGGCTCGGCTGGCGCGGTCATCGGTCGACCGCCCGGATCGCTGCAGTCGGCGTCGCCGCGTCGTCGTCCGTGCGGAGCGTCTCGCTGTCCACGTGCACGCGCGGCACCTGCGGGCCGAGCCGCGTGACGATCTCGTAGCTGATGGTCCCGGCCGCCCGGGCCCAGTCCTCGGCGGTCGGCCCGCCGTCAGCCCCGGTGCCGAACAGCTCGACGCGGTCGCCCGCGACCTCGCGCGCCCCGGGCCCGAGGTCGAGCATGAACTGGTCCATGCACACGCGCCCGGCGACCCCGAGCAGTCTCCCGCCGACGCGCACGGGCGCCCCCAGCCCACTGGTCGATCCCGACGCGTGCCGCGGGATCCCGTCGGCGTACCCGAGCGGGACAACGCCGAGCGTGGTGGCACCTGACGTCACGTAGGCATGGCCGTAGGACACGCCCTGGCCGCCGCCTACGGTCTTGACCGTCGCGAGCTCCGCCTCGAGCGTCATCGCGGGCACCAGACCGAAGTCCGCCGGGCCGCCGAGCAGGGGGAGGGGCGACAGTCCGTACACGGCGATGCCGGGCCGCACGAGGTCGTAGTGGACCGCGGGATTGGTGAGCGTCGCCGCCGAGTTGGCGATGTGCCGGACCTCGAGGCGCGCACCCAGAGACTCCGCGAGCGCGATGGCGCCCGCGAAGACCTCGGCCTGGGCAAGCACGGTCGGGTGGGTCGGCTCGTCGGCGAAGGCGAAGTGGGACCAGATCCCGACGACGTCGATGACCCCTTCGGCCTGCAGACGCAGCGCGGCGCCGAGCAGCGCTTCGAGCCGGTCGGGTGTGACGCCGTTGCGACCCAGACCGGTGTCGACCTTGACGTGGACGCGGGCCGTGCGCCCGGCGCGGCGTGCACCGTCCGCGACCTCGTCGAGCGCCCACGGCGCGGCGACGGACACGTCGACGTCGGCCGCGACCACCTGCTCGAGGGGGGCGCCCGGCGCGTACAGCCAGGTGAGCACACGGGCGTCGAGCCCGGCGGCCCGCAGCGCGAGCGCTTCGCCGATCTGTGCCGTGCCGAGCCAGGTCGCACCACCCTCGAGCGCAGCGCGCGCCGCAGGGACGAGGCCGTGCCCGTACGCATCGGCCTTGACGACGGCCATCACCTGGGCGTTCCGTGCGTGCGCCGCGAGGGCCCGGACGTTGCCGCGGATCGCAGCCAGGTCGACGACGGCACGGGCGGGGAAGATGCTCACAGGTCCAGTCTCCCACCGGTGCCGCACCGGTCCGCTGACCGTTCCGTGCACGCGATCGGACCGCGCCGCGACACGCCCGTGCGACACCTCATGGCATCGCAACGACGACGTCGGCCCTCGGGCGCGTCGCCGCGACGAGCTCGGCGTTGCGCTGATCGGGTCCGAAGGCCCGGTCGCGCGCCGCACCCGGCGCCTTGCCGAACCGCTCGTGCCGAGCGACCAGCCGCGCGAGGCGGACGTCCTGGGGCTGCTCGGCGAACCACACCTCGTCGAGCAGACCCGCGACCGGCCCGAACCCGTGCGAACCGAGCAGCAGGTAGTTGCCCTCGGTGAGGACGAGCGGCAGCTCGGCGGGCACCGGGATCGCCCCCGCGACGGCGTTGTGCAGCTCACGGTGGTACTCGGGCGCGTACACGGTCTCCGCCGCGACCGGCGCTCGCAGCCGTCGGAGCAGGGCGACGTAGCCGGCGGCGTCGAACGTGTCGGGGGCACCCTTGCGGTCCGCGCGGCCGAGCAGCTCGAGCTCGCTCTGGGCCAGGTGGAACCCGTCCATCGGCACCACGACGCACCGCCCGGGAAAGGCCGCAGCGACCGCAGCGGCGAGCGTCGACTTGCCCGCTCCGGGTGCCCCGACGATCCCCAGGATCCGGCGCGGGCCGGCGTCCATCAGCGCGGCGACGCGCACAGCCAACGAGTCCTCGAGCAGCACGCGCCCAGTCTGCCCGGTGCGAGCCAGCACGCGGGGCGCGCCGTCAGTCCTGGTCGCCACGCAGGACGGCCGCGATCGTGGCTGGAAGAGCGTCCGCCACGGCGAGCGCCGCGACCGGACCGCCCGGGTTCGCGCGCTCGGCCGCGCGACCGTGCACCAGCGCGGCCGCCGCCGCGAGCGCGGCCACGAGAGTCGGGTCGGCGACGACGTCCCGCGCACGGCCGGCCAGGAGGGCTCCCAGCAGCCCGGTGAGCACGTCGCCGGCGCCAGCCGTGGCGAGCCACGCGGGGGCGTCCGCCTGGGCGTACACGGCACCCTGCGGTCCGACGACCACGGTCACCGCGCCCTTGAGCAGCACCGTCGCGTGCGTGAGCTCGTGCGCGCGCCGGGCCCAGCGCAACGGCTCGGCCTCGACCTGAGCGCGGTCGACGTCCTCGCCGCGCGCGCTCAGCAGCGTCGCGAGCTCGCCAGCGTGCGGCGTGAGGACGACCCATGGCGCGAGCCGTTCGGGCAGGAGCGCGAGCCCGCCGGCGTCGACGACGACGGGCAGCTCACGGGCGAGAGCCTGCGTGAGACCGTCCCTGACCCGGTCCGCCTGCGCGCCGTCGCCCGGGTCGACGCCCGGCCCGAGGGCCCAGGCCTGCACCCGCCCGTCGCCCGCGACGACCTCGGGCCGTGCCGCGAGGACCGTGGCCGTGACGCCCGGCGAGCCCAGGAACCTGACCATCCCGGCGCCGGCCCGGACCGCCGCGCTGACCGTCAGCACCGCCGCGCCGGGGTAGGCGGGCGTGCCTGCCACGACGCCCAGGACACCGCGCGTGTACTTGTGCGAGCTCGACCGCGGCACAGGCCACAGCCCGGCGACGTCGGCCGGCTCCAGTCGCGCCACCACGGGCCGCGCGCCCGCGAGGTCCAGCCCGAGGTCGACCACGTGGAGGCGCCCGACGAGCCCGGCGGCGGGCGGCAGCAGCAGGCCGGGCTTGGCCGCGCCGAACGTCACCGTGACGTCCGCGCGCAGCACGATGCCGAGCGCGTCCGTCCCGTCGCCGGACCGCTCGGCGTGACGCCGTCCGCGACCGCCCGAGTCAGCGTCGTCCGTCGGCACGTCGCCGGCGTCGACACCGATCCCGCTCGGCACGTCGACCGCCACGACGAGCGGTCCGGAACCCCGCCCACCTGCACTCTCGTCAGCCAGGAGCTCGTCGAGCAGCCGCACGACCTCCGCTGCCGGGCCCCGCAGCGCACCTCGCGCCCCGATGCCCAGCAGCCCGTCGAGAATGACGTCCGCGGCGTACGCAGCCGCGATCGCGTCGCCCACCCACACGCGCGAGCCCGGGCCGCCGTCGGCCACCGACACGACCCGCCCTCCGGCCGCACACAACGCGGCGAGCCCGCCGGGATGCACGCGGTCCGACGTCGCGACGGCCAGGACCCCGGCGCCGCGACCTGCGAGCAGCGCACCAGCATGCAGCGCGTCGCCACCGTTGTTCCCGGCACCGACCAGCACGACGACGGCGGCCCCGACGACCCGCCCGCGCCGCGCGCGCAGCTCGGCCGCGACCCGTACGGCGAGCGCGAATGCGGCCCGGTCCATGAGCGGCGCGCCAGCAGCGAGCAGGGGCTCCTCGGCGGCGCGCACCGCGTCCGAGGCGAAGGCAAGGATCACGTCTCCCATCATGCCGCCGCCCGGCCCGCGCGCGGGTGGCTCGACGTCGGCCCGCGTGCGGCGGGGTACGTTCGGGCCATGCGCTTCGGACTATTCATCCCCCAGGGCTGGCGTCAGTCCCTCACCGGGATCCCCCCGCAGGACCACTGGAAGGTCATGCACTCGCTCGCGAAGCACGCCGACGACGGCGACGCCTTCGAGTCGATCTGGGTGTACGACCACTTCCATGCCGTGCCCGAGCCCAACGGCGAGGCGACCCACGAGGCGTGGAGCCTCATCAACGCCTACGCCGCGAGCACCACGCGGGTCCGCCTCGGCCAGATGTGCACGTGCATGGCGTACCGGAACCCCGCCTACCTGGCCAAGGTCGCCGCCACGGCTGACATCATCTCCGGCGGCCGCGTCGAGATGGGCATCGGGGCCGGCTGGTACGAGCACGAGTGGCGCGCGTACGGCTACGGGTTCCCGCGCGCCGGCGAGCGCATCGCGATGCTCGAGGAGGGCGTCCAGATCTTCAAGCAGCTGTGGACGAACGGCACCGCGACGCTCGACGGCGTGCACTACAAGGTCGCCGGTGCGCAGCTGTCCCCGCTGCCCCTGCAGGTCGACGGACCGCCCCTGTGGATCGCCGGCGGCGGCGAGAAGAAGACCCTGCGCATCGCCGCCGAGCACGCCGCGTACACCAACTTCGACGGCTCGCCCGACGGGTTCGCACACAAGTCGGCCGTCCTGCGCGGGCACTGCGACGACATCGGTCGC
>JAYTSH010000055.1:0-1524 GCA_043745755.1 Cellulomonas sp.
GGCCACCTGACGGGTGACGCGCTCGTCGCGCGGCTGCACGAGCTCATCCGTGACGTCCCCGACTTCCCGCGTCCTGGCGTGGGGTTCAAGGACATCACCCCGTTGCTCGCAGACGCCGAGGCGTTCGCCGCAGTCGTGGCAGAGATCGCCGCTCGCGTCGACGGTCCGGTCGACCTGGTCGCCGGGACGGAGGCGCGGGGGTTCATCCTCGCGGCGCCCGTGGCGGTCGCACTTGGCGCGGGCTTCGTGCCGGTACGCAAGGCGGGCAAGCTGCCCGGCCCGACGGCCTCGCAGCAGTACGAGCTGGAGTACGGCCACGCGACGATCGAGGTGCATCCGTTCACGGTGCCCCGCGGGTCGCGCGTTCTGATCGTCGACGACGTGCTGGCCACCGGCGGAACGGCCGGAGCGACCATCCGGCTCTTCGAGGAGTGCGGTGCCCACGTCGTGGGGCTGTCGTTCCTGGTCGATCTGAGGTTCCTGGGTGGGCGTGCCTCGCTCGAGGGCCATCGGGTGGAAACACTGCTTGACGTGCTCTAGAGAGCCGCAGACGTAGACTTTCCCGATCGGGTCGGTGGAGACCCACCGCGGCTGGTGCACCTGTGCATCGATCGCTGCGGCATCCGACGGTCGACGCTGGGAGGTCCGTGCCGTGACTGACGACGTGCACGCGGCTGAGGCTGAAGCCCAGACCGAATCCATCGAGGCTGTGCCCAGCGGGTCGGCGAACAGGGTGCGTTCCCGAATTGCGCGCTTCGGCTCCCGCGGCGCCGCGACCTCGCCCGCGCTCGAGCCGCTGCTGCTGGCGATCCACTCGAACCATCCGAAGGCTGACCTGTCGGTCATCGAGCAGGCGTACGTCGTCGCCGAACGCGCGCACCGGGGTCAGCTGCGCAAGAGCGGCGACCCGTACATCACCCATCCGGTCGCCGTGGCGACGATCCTCGGCGAGCTGGGGATGACGCCGCCGACGCTGGCAGCCGCTCTGCTCCACGACACGGTCGAGGACACGGACTACGCCCTCGATCAGCTGCGCGCCGATTTCGGCCCCGAGATCGCGATGCTCGTCGACGGCGTCACCAAGCTCGACAAGGTCCAGTTCGGCGAGGCCGCTCAGGCGGAGACCGTCCGAAAGATGGTCGTCGCGATGTCCCGCGACATCCGAGTACTCGTCATCAAGCTTGCCGACCGCCTGCACAACGCCCGGACGTGGAAGTTCGTCGCGTCCGCGTCCGCGGAGAGGAAGGCCCGCGAGACGCTCGAGATCTATGCGCCGCTGGCGCACCGTCTCGGGATGAACACGATCAAGTGGGAGCTCGAGGACCTGTCCTTCGCGACCCTGTACCCCAAGGTCTACGAGGAGATCGTGCACCTCGTGAGCGAGCGAGCGCCCGCCCGCGAGGAGTACCTCGCGGTCGTCCGCGACCAGGTGAGCGCCGACCTGAGGGCCGCGAAGATCAAGGCGACGGTGACCGGCCGGCCTAAGCACTACTACTCGATCTACCAGAAGATGATCGTGCGCGG
>JAYTSH010000056.1:0-5893 GCA_043745755.1 Cellulomonas sp.
CGGTCGAGGGCGTGCCGGACTCCGAGCGGAGCCAGGTCGAGTCGGCGGCGTTCCAGGACCATCCGGGGTGCGACCCGCCGGAGAGCTGGAGCGTGAGCGCCGTGGCGGCGGTCCCGGAGACCACGGCGGTGGCCTGGGCAGCCGTCCGCGCGAAGTGGAACTGCTCGGGCGGGGACGCCTTGTGGCTGTCGTTCGCCTGATTCCAGAACGTCGTGGGGGTGCCGAAGACGTTGTGCGGCGCGGCACGCACATTCGAGCGGGCGAACCCTGCGGCGCCCGCGTCCTGGCTGAGGGTCTGCACGGCTGCGGCCGAGAGCGCGGCGACGAACGTGGGCTGACCGCCCGAGAACGCGATGATGCCGTGCATCGGAGAGACGATCGCCGGGTCCATCGGACGCACAGAACGGATCGGGCCGACCTCGGCGGGCACCTGCGAGTTGAAGATCGCGACGAACCGCGTGATGCCGCCCTCGACGACCTCCTCCCAGACCATGTCGGCCTGGTCCAGGCCGGTCTGCGGGCGGACCTCGGCGGGGTTCTCGATCTTGACCGCGAGCGCTGGGCGCACGACGACGTCGGCGGCTGCGACCCCGGTGAGCGGCCAGCGCGCGGGCACCACGGGCGCGGGCGCCGCCTGCTTCGCGGGGTCGACGCTCGGAGCGACGGTCACGGGCGGCACCGAGACGGCGGGGACAGGGGTGCTCCCCCCGCCGCAGGCGCCGAGCGCGGCCGCCACGGCGACTGTGAGGAGCGCGAGGGTGCGGGTCTGGCGCAAGGACACGGTCAAGGGCACAGCGGAACTCCTTCTCCCGGCACGGCGTCCGGATCGTCGCGCCACACTCTACGGTGCCGCCTAGGCTGAGCCGGTGAGTCGTCCCGTCCGCGTCGTGCCGTCTCCAGCGCCGCACCGCGACGCACCGGCGACGACCGACGACCTGCTCGCCGCCCTCGCGGCGGCCCTGGACGGATCCGGGCCGGCGGTGCTGGCCGCGGACGTCGCACTCGGCGAGCCGCTGCCCGAGGCTGATGTGCCCGACGACGTGGCCCTCGTCGTGCGGACCTCGGGCTCGACCGGGGACGCGCGAGCGGTGCTGCTCTCGGCGACCGCCCTGCGCGCCTCCGCCGCGGCCACCGAGGCCCGTCTGGGCGGACCCGGACGCTGGCTGCTCGCTCTCCCGACGACGCACATCGCCGGCCTGCAGGTTCTTGTCCGGGCGGTCCTCGCCGGCACGGACCCCGTCGCCGTGCCGCCCGGGCCGTTCCGCACCGAGTCGTTCGCTGCCGCGAGCACGCACCTGGCGAGTGGTGCCGGCCGCCGGTACACCTCGCTCGTGCCGACGCAGCTGCACCGTCTGCTGGGCTCCACGGACGGTGTCGACGCCCTGGGTAGCTACGACGCGATCCTGCTCGGAGGCGCCGCCGCAGCGCCCTCGCTCGTCGCTGCCGCCCACGCGGCCGGGATCGCGGTCGTGACGACGTACGGCATGTCGGAGACCTGCGGCGGCTGCGTGTACGACGGCGTCCCGCTCGACGACGTCCGCGTCGAGCTCGAGCCCGATGGCCGGGTGCTGCTCGCGGGCCCGGTCCTCGCGACCGGCTACCGGGGCCGCCCCGACCTCGACGAGCAGGCGTTCGTCCGGCGCGGCGGGGCGCGCTGGCTGCGCACGACCGACGTCGGGTCCGTCGACCGGTCGGCGGTCCCGGCCGGGGTCCTGACCGTCCTCGGCCGCCTCGACGACATGATCGTCACGGGCGGCGCCAAGGTGGCACCGGCCGCCGTGGAACGGGTGCTCGGGGAGCTGGACGGTGTGGTCGAGGCGTGCGTCGTCGGTCTGCCCGACGACGAGTGGGGTCACGTCGTCACGGCCGTCCTCGTGCTGCGGCCGGGTGCACCGATGCCGGACCTGGCCGCGGTGCGAGCTACCGTCGAGAGCAGGCTCGGCCGCTCGGCAGTCCCGCGCCACCTCGTGGCCCTCGACACGCTGCCGCTGCGCGGCCCCGGAAAGGTCGATCGTCGAGCCGTCGCCGACCAGGCCCGCCGGCTCGTCCGACCCTCGCCCTGACCCACCCGAACGACGTCACCCGCACGCCCCGCACCCGACCGACAGGAACACCATGGCCACGACCTCCGAGTGGACAGCAGGTGCTCGACCCCGCACCTTTCCCGCGGCCGCAGCCCCGGTGCTCGTCGGGACCGGCGCGGCCGCGCAGCTCGGCGCAGCGAACCCCGGCCGCGCGCTGCTCGCGCTCGGTGTCGCGCTCGCGCTCCAGATCGGTGTCAACCTCGCGAACGACTACTCAGACGGCGTCCGCGGCACCGACCTCGACCGCGTCGGACCGATGCGGTTGACGGCCTCCGGCGCGGCACGCCCCGAGCACGTCAAGTGGGCCGCGTTCACGTCGTTCGGCGTCGGCGCGGTGCTCGGGCTCGCGCTCGTCGCGCTGTCCGGGCAGTGGTGGCTCATCGCCGTCGGCGCCGCGTCGATCGCCGCGGCCTGGTACTACACCGGCGGGCGCCGCCCGTACGGGTACCGCGGGCTCGGCGAGGTCGGCGTCTTCGTGTTCTTCGGGCTCGTCGCGGTGCTCGGGACGACGTTCACCCAGGCAGGCACGATCTCGATAGCGGCGGCCACCGGCGCCGTCGCGATCGGGCTGCTCGCGTGCGCGCTGCTCATGGTCAACAACCTCCGCGACGTGCCAACCGACGTCCTCGCGGGCAAGCGCACGCTCGCGGTGCGGCTCGGCGAGCACCGGTCCCGGCGCGTCTACGCGGCGCTCCTGTGGGTACCGATCGTGCTGGGCCTCGGCTGCGCGCTCGTCGCACCGTGGTCGGTGCTGGTCGTCCTGCTCGCGCTCCCGGCCGGCCTGCTCACGGTCACGGTGCTCGCGGGCGCCCGCGGGCGTCTGCTGGTCCCGGTGCTCGCCGGCACGGGGATGCTGGAGCTGGCGTTCGGGGTGCTGCTCGGGCTCGGGCTCGCGCTGTAGCGGACGGGCGACCGGGCCTACGCCTCGTCGCGCTCGACCGGTTCCGGTGCGGCGTCCTGGGCGGCGTCCTCGATCGCGGCGTCCTCGCTCTGGCCCACCGAGAGTCCCTTGCGACCCGTGCGCGCCTCCGCCCGGTCGGCGAGGTAGCGGGCCGCGGCGTCGCGGGGACCGTCGAGCATCGTGTACGACAGGCCCCAGGCGGCGAACACCGAGATCAGCGCGGCGAACCACCACTCCATCCCGGCCCAGAAGTGCATGAGCAGCGTCAGGGCAGCAAAGAGACCGAGACGCAGGGCCGAGTAGATGACGAGAGGCACGCGATCAGCCTAGGACCCCCGTCACAGCCCCGAGTACGAGTGCTTCCCGGTCACGAAGAGGTTGATGACCGTGAAGTTGGCCAGGACGACCGCGTAGCCGACGAACACGAAGTACGCGGCCCGACGCCCGCTCCACCCGCGCGTCGTGCGCGCGTGCAGGTACGCGGCGTAGACGACCCACGCGATGAAGGTGCCGACCTCCTTGGGGTCCCAGCCCCAGTACCGGCCCCAGGCATGCTCGGCCCAGATGGCCCCACCGATGAGGGTGAACGTCCACAGGACGAAACCGATCGAGTTGAGCCGGAACGACAAGGCCTCAAGCTCACGCGCCGACGGCACCGAGCGCAGCCACTCCCACGCGGGTCCGGTCACGCGCCAGCGTTGCAGCCCCGCGCGCACGGGTTCGAACCGCTGCGATGGCGCGTCGAGCCGGCTGCGACCGGCCTCGCGCGCGTCCTTGAGCACCTGGAGCACCGCAGCGGCGAACGCCACGGTGAACACGCCCGTCGCCGAGATCGCCACACCCACGTGCAGCACGAGCCAGTAGCTCTGCAACGCGGGCTGCACGGCATCGGCCTGCACGTAGAGCACGAGCAGCGCGAGTGCGAGGGCCAGCACCGCGATGCCGTGCACGACGACGCCCAGGAACGGGATGTAGCGCCGGCGCTGCACGACCCCCAGCACGGTGACGGCCACGAACGCACCGACGAGCGTGAACTCGTACATGTTGGCGGTCGGCCAGCGACCCGCAGCGATCCCCCGCGCGACGATCCCCGCGAGCAGCAGGAGCACGCCGAGATAGGTGGTCGAGCGCGAGATACCCTCGGCGCGGCGGGACCCGCCTGCAGCAGGCACGGAACCCGTCCCGCCGCCGGCGGCTGCCGGACGCGTGCCGGCGGCGCTCGACGACGAAGCGCTCGCGTTCCCAGCGCTCGACGAGGCAGCGGACGACAGCCCGGCGCCGACCTCGGCGAGCGTGCGCTCGTCCACCGGAAGGCGCGACGCGCGGGACGCGGCCTCGGCGATCCGGGCCAGGTCGGCGGTGTACGCGAGGAAGCCGACGGTGAACGCGGTCGCCGCGCCCCAGACGAGCAGCGTGCTGATGTCCCCGACGGTCATGGCTGGGCCTCTTCCGGGTCGTGGGGGTCGAGAGCCGGGCGCGAGTGCGCGTCACGGTCGTGGTCGGTGTCCGGCCCAGTGTGCGGCGAATCAGGGCCGTCGCGCACGTCGAGCCTGTCCGGGAGCCCGGCAAGCACCCGGTCGATCTCGGTCGGCAGTGCGATGTCGTCCCCACGCGCGAGCGCCGCGGCGGTGACCAAGGTCCGGCGCGGGTCTTCGCTGTCCGGGGTCGCGCGCACCCACACGCGTCGCCGCGGGGTGAACAGCGAGGTCGCGAGGCCCGCGAGCGCGGCGAGTGCGAACGTGAGCACGAACGCGAGCGCCGGGTCGTAGCGCAGGTCGAGCGCGACGAACCGCGGCAGCGCGCGGAACTCGAGCGTGCCGAGCCCGTCGGGCAGCTGGACCGTCTCGCCGGGACGGATCCGGAGCGTGGCAGGCGTGCCGCCGCCCTCCACGGACTGCTTCATGCGTGCGTTGTCGAGCGTGTAGACGTTCTGCGGGCGACCGGTGTCGAGGCCGAGGTTGCCCGACCAGACGGCCAGCACGAGGACGGGGTCGGAGGGTTCGGGATCGATCGAGCGCCAGATCGTCGGGGAGATCTGCTGGGCGGTCGGCAGGAGCGAGCCGACGAGCCCGATCTGCGCCTGCCCACCCGACACGTCGGGCACCTTGATCACGCCGTTCGAGGTGTAGACGGTGTCCTGCGGCAGGAACGGGACGGCACCCGAGAACGCGACCTTGCCGGCGGCGTCCCGCACGACGACGTCGGGTGCGTACCCGTTGCCCTGCAGGTACACCTTCGCGCCGCCCGCGGTGAGGGGGTGGTTGACCTGGATTGTCGTCGCCCGCGGATTCTTGCCGGGCTCCGCGAGGGTGACCTCCGCGAGGAACGCCCGGGACTGCAGCGTGCGCGGGTCGAACCTCGAGGTGAACCGGTCGAGGCCGAGCGTGAACGGCACCAGCGTCGCCGGGTCGAACGCGGAGCCTGCCTCGAACGTGTCGTAGTCCGTCTGGGCGTTGGCGAACCCGTGCCCCTCGACGAGGATCGTCTGCCCGCGGTAGTGCAGCAGCTGGCCGGTCGCGACCGACACGAGCAGCCCGACGAGTGCGAGGTGGAACACGAGGTTGCCCGTCTCGCGCAGGTAGCCGCGCTCGGCCGAGACGCTCCACGTGCCCTCGCCCTCGTCGCGGACGTCGGTGCGGAAACGAGGGAGCCGGCGGTACCGGCCTCGCAGGGTGCTCGCCGCGGCACGCACGACGGCCTCAGGCGTCGCGCCCGACTCCGCGCTCCCCTGCGCGGGGAAGCGCTCGAAGCGCCGCGGGGTCCGGGGCGGCTGCGCCCTCAGTGCGTGCAGGTGCGACCGGGTGCGCGGCAAGATGCAGCCGACGAGCGAGACGAACAGCAGCAGGTAGATCGCCGAGAACCAGACCGACGTGTAGACGTCGAACATCCCGACGCGGTCGAGCAGCGG
>JAYTSH010000057.1:0-8693 GCA_043745755.1 Cellulomonas sp.
TTCCATGCGCTCATCGCGTCGGGCACCACGCCCAAGCTCGTCGAGAAGGAGCGCCAGACGCGCTTCATCGGGTACGGCGGGATGCTCATGGAGTCGTTCGTCGCGATCATGGCGCTCGTCGCCGCGCTCTCGATCGACCGGGGGATCTACTTCGCGATGAACGCCCCGGCTGCCCTGACCGGCGGCACGGCCGAGACCGCCGCCGCATGGGTCAACGGCCTGGGGCTGTCGGGTGTGCACATCACCCCTGAGCTGCTCACCGAGACTGCCAAGAACGTCGGCGAGAAGTCGATCATCTCCCGCACGGGTGGCGCGCCGACCCTGTCCGTCGGGCTCGCGCACATCATGCAGCAGCTCGTCGGCGGCACCGGCATGATGGCGTTCTGGTACCACTTCGCGATCATGTTCGAGGCGCTGTTCATCCTCACCGCAGTCGACGCCGGCACGCGCGTGGCCCGGTTCATGCTGCAGGACAGCCTCGGCAACTTCATCCCGCGCTTCAAGGACACCTCGTGGCGACCCGGGGCGTGGATCACGACGGCTGTCATGTTCGGAGCGTGGGGCGCGGTCCTGCTCATGGGGGTCACCGACCCTCTTGGCGGCATCAACACCCTCTTCCCGCTGTTCGGGATCGCCAACCAGCTGCTCGCGGCGATCGCTCTCGCGGTCTGCATGGCGATCGTCGCCAAGCGAGGAGCGTTCCGGTACCTGTGGATCGTCGCGGTCCCGCTGGTGTTCGCCGCAGCGGTGACGATCTCGGCGTCGTTCCTGAAGATCTTCTCGTCGGTGCCCGCGGTCGGGTACTTCGCGCAGCACGCCGCCTTCGGCAAGGCCATCGCGGACGGCAAGACGAGCTTCGGCTCGGCCGCCACCCTCGACGCGATGCAGGCGGTGTTCCGCAACACGATGATCCAGGGCGTCCTGTCGGTGCTGTTCGTGACGCTCTCGATCATCGTGATCATCGCGGCGCTCTGGGAGACCTGGAAGGCCTACCGGCTGGGCGGTGGCCCGAGCGCCGAGGACACGGCGGTGCCGTCCCGGATCTTCGCCCCGGCCGGGTTCGTCGCGACACCGGCCGAGAAGGAGCTCGAGAAGGAGTGGGCCGCGCGTTCGGCCGGCAGCGGACGCGTGCGGTCGGGCGGTCACTGATGGGAGTGGCCGCTGCGGTGCGCCAGGGTGCGCTGGGACTGTCCTGGTTCGTCAAGGGGATGCTCCGTGAGGACGCGTACGAGAAGTACCTGGCGCACGTCACGGCCCAGCACGACGGCGGGGACGGCGGCCAACTTATGACCGAGCGCGAGTTCTGGCGCGACGTGACCGACCGGCAGGACCGCAACCCGCAGAGCAGGTGCTGCTGAGCCGACGGCCTCCGTCAGCCCATCGAGAGCGAGGCGACGCACGCCGGTGACTCGACACCGTCGACCACGACGGTCTGGCGCGCGGACCACGACGAGCCGAGCCCGCTGATGGTCCGGGCCGGGAGGTCGATCGTTGCGCTGTGCGCGGAGGCGTCCGGCATCGGGAACTCGTAGCTCGGCGCCGTCGAGCCGTCACCGCGCGCGAGCTCGACCCGCAGCGACGCCGTGCTCGAGTCCGGGAGCGTTCCCGACCAGGTCCAGGTAGCGGTGGCGGCCCGGCCCGTCTCCGCGGTCTTCGTGATCCACAGTCGAGTCTCCGTCCGCGACGACGACGGTGCCCACGAGCCAGCCGCTGTCGGTCCACGCGCCCGTGTCCTGACCCTGGCCGCCCGCCGTCAAGAACGAGACGCCGAGGAACGGCACGGTGGGCTGACTCGGCCCGAGCGTGAGGAAGGCGGCGACGCCGCCGATGGAGCCGTCGAGCAGCGATGCGAGGATGCGGCCGCCCCACGACGCGTAGGGCACCGACGGCGCCCCGAGCGGCGCGGGCGCCCACGACTGCGCCGGCAGCCCGACCTGTGCGGGCCCTGCGACGGTCATGTCGCCCAGCATGGCGGATCGTGCGCGCCGCCGTGGGCGATCCCGGACAGTCAGGGCAGGGGCTGAGCGCTCTCGCCGTCGCCGTCGCGATCGGTGTCGCCGACGGCGGCCAGGCGTGCGTGCAACCGGTCGCGGATCTCGTCGGGCGTGTAGCCGCGACGTCGGCGCTCGTCCTTCGCGATGAGCACGCCGCCCGCGGCGACCCCTGCGAACGCGGCGACCCCCAGGACCTTCCACCACTTCATCCGCCTAGGCTACAGACGTGCTCGCGGACCGGATCGACCTGGACGAGGCTCTGACCGCCACGCGGACGGGCGACCTGTGGCTGTTCCGGGGCCACACGATCGCGGACCGCGCGATCCAGATGACGACGAACAGTCCCGTCAACCACGTCGGCATGGCGGTCGTCATCGACGACCTCCCGCCGCTGATGTGGCACGCCGAGCTCGGTCGATCGCTCGTCGACCAGTGGACGGGAGGCCACCAGCGCGGTGCGCAGCTCCACGACCTGCGTGCGGCGGTCGTCGTCTGGGGCAACCGGTACGACCAGAAGGCGTGGCTCCGCCAGCTCGACCAGCCCGTCACGCGTGAGATGGAGGACGCCGTGCTCCGCACGATCGCTCGCCTCGACGGCACCCCGTTCCCCTCGACCGTCCAGCTCGGTCTGCGCTGGTTGGGCGGCCGGACGCCCAGGCCCCGGTGGGCGCGCCGCGACGAGACCGTGGAGACCGTCTACTGCGCCGAGATCGTCGCCATCACCTTCGAGGCCATGGGTCTGCTGCCCGGCGGGCACGACTCGAGCTGGTTCGACCCCGGCCGGTTCTGGAGCGGTGACGACCTCGGCCTGGCCGGCGGCGCGACGCTCGGCACGGAGATCGCCGTGGAGATCCCGGCCGCCGCGCCGCGTTGAGCCGGAACGCCGCTCTGCTCACGTCCGCGATCGCCGCCGGACCTGCCGACAGTCCAGCCGCCGACGACCACCGCGTGCTGCGCACGGGACCAGCGCGGCATGGCATGCTGGTGTGAGAGCGCTCCCCCGCCTGGGCTCGATGCCGGCCGGGGCCGTGCACCGACCGAACCACCCGCCGCCGCAACCGAGGATCCCCCCCGATGTCAACGCAGACACGTACCGCCGAGCAGGACGTCGACCTCAGCGCGGTACGCGGAGAACCCGTCGACCTCGACGGGCGCAGGTTCTACCAGATCAGCGCGTACGACCAGATCCCGCCGTTCTTCATGACGCTCGTCGGTGCGAGCAACCTGTGGCTGTTCATCTCGAGCACAGGCGGCGTCACGGCCGGTCGCGAGCGCGCCGATCGAGCGCTGTTCCCCTACTACACGGAGGACAAGGTCGCCGAGGGTGCGGGGCGTACAGGTGGCCTGACGGTGCTCCGGGTCGGGTTGCCCGACGCGAGGGTCGTGTGCTGGCAGCCGTTCGCCGAGACGCGGCCGGGCGATCCGGCCGTCGAGCGGAACCTGGCGAAGGACTACCTCGGCACGACCCTGGTCTTCGAAGAGACGCGCGCGGACCTCGGCCTGCGGCTGCGGGTGTCCTGGCAGACGAGTGCGCGGTACGGCGTCGTGCGCAGCTGCGAGCTCATGTCGGTCGCGGACGAGCCACGCGCGGTCGAGATCCTGGACGGGTTCGTCAACCTGCTCCCGGCCGGCACCACCGTGCAGGTCCAGAACGAGCTGAGCGCGCTGCTCGACGCGTACAAGCGGACCGAGGTCGACGACGCGACCGGCCTGGGCATCCTGTACCTGAGCTCCAAGCTCACCGACAAGGCCGAGCCGAGCGAGTCGCTGCGCGCCAACGTTGCCTGGCACGTCGGGCTCGGGCGGGTCGACCACCTGCTGTCCGCCCGTCAGGTCCGGGCGTTCGCGGCCGGCGACCGCGTGACGCCGGACACCGAGCTGCGGGGGGAGCGGGGCGCGTACCTCGTGCGCTCGCAGCTCGTCCTGGCCGCGGGCGAGCAGCGCCGGTGGAGCGTCGTGGCCGACGCGGACCTGGACGCGGCACAGGTCGTCGCGCTGCAGACCGAGCTGGCCGACCCGGCAGGTGTCGGCGCACGGCTCGCCGCGGACATCGAGCGCACGCGGACGGACCTCGAGGCCCTCATCGCGACGTCGGACGCCGCCCAGCTGACCGGCGACGAGCTCGCCGCCGCGCACCACAGCGCCAACGTCCTCTTCAACTCGATGCGCGGCGGGGTGCCCGCCGACGGCTACGCGGTCGAGGCGGCGGACTTCGGTCTGTTCGTCACGCAGCACAGCCCCCGCACCGCGCAGCGCTGCGCCAGCCTGCTCGCCGGGCTGCCGGCGCGGCTCCCCATCGACGCGCTCGTCGCCCTCGCCGAGGACGACGGCGACCCCGACCTGTGGCGCCTGGCCCGTGAGTACCTGCCGCTCACGTTCAGCCGCCGGCACGGCGACCCGAGCCGGCCGTGGAACGTCTTCCGGATCGCGCTCCACGACGAGCGCGGCAAGGTGCGGGTCGACTTCCAGGGCAACTGGCGCGACATCTTCCAGAACTGGGAGGCGCTCGCCTGGTCGTTCCCCGAGTACGTCGAGTCGATGGTCGCGGTCTTCCTCGACGCGAGCACCGCCGACGGCTACAACCCGTACCGGATCTCCCGGGCCGGCATCGACTGGGAGGTCCCCGAGCCGGGCAACCCGTGGTCCAACATCGGCTACTGGAGCGACCACCAGATCGTCTACGTTCTCAAGCTGATCGAGACCTCCGAACGGTTCCACCCCGGCGTGCTCGCCGGGCTCGTCAACCGGCCGGTGCTCACGCACGGCGACGTGCCGTACCGGATCGCGTCGTACGACCAGACGCTGCTCGACCCGGGCGAGACGATCACGTTCGACGACGAGGCGGCCGCGACCATCGCGCGCCGCGTCGCGGTCGAGGGCGCCGACGGCAAGCTCGTGCACGGGTCCGACGGCGAGCTGGTGCGGGTCACGCTCGGGGAGAAGCTGCTGCTCCTCGTCCTGGCCAAGCTCGTCAACCTGGTCCCCGAGGGCGGGATCTGGATGAACACCCAGCGCCCCGAGTGGAACGACGCGAACAACGCGCTCGTCGGGCGCGGTCTCTCGGTCGTGACGCTGGCCTACGTGCGCCGCTACCTGGGTGTGGCCCGTGGGCTGCTGGCCGAGGACCTGTCGGTGACCACCGAGCTGCACGGCCTCCTCACGGACGTGCACGCGGCGCTCGCCGGGCATGCCGACGGCGTCGTCGCGGGGTTCGACGACGCGTCGCGCAGGTCGGTGATGGATGCGCTCGGCGCTGCCGGGACGGACTACCGCGCGCGCGTCTACGCCGGCTTCGGTGGTGACCGCACGACGGTCGACGCCGGGACGGTCCGCGCGTTCCTCGACCTCGCCGAGCAGTACGTCGACTCAGGGCTGCGGGCCAACCGACGCGCCGACGCGCTGTTCCACTCGTACAACCTGCTCGAGCTGCGCGAGGGTGCCGCCGGCATCCGACGGCTCCCGGTGATGCTCGAGGGACAGGTCGCGATCCTGTCGTCCGGCCTGCTCGGCCCGCAGGAGTGCCTCGGCCTGCTGCACGGACTGCGCACGAGCGCGCTGTACCGCCCTGACCAGCACAGCTACATGCTCTACCCCGACAAGACCCTGCCGCGGTTCCTCGAGCGCAACCTCCTCGGCGCGGAGCGGGCCGCGGGGTGCCCGCTGGTCGGCGAGCTCGTGCGGGCCGGGGACACCTCGATCGTCCTGCAGGACGTCGGGGGAGGCTTCCGCTTCGCCCCCGACATCCACAACGCGGGGGATGTCACTGCGGCGCTCGCGGTGATCCCGGCCGACGTCGTCGCGCCCGAGGCCGTCGAGCGCGGCCGCGCGGGGCTGCTGGCGGTCTTCGAGGACGTCTTCCAGCACGCTGAGTTCACTGGCCGGTCGGGGTCCTTCTTCGCGTACGAGGGCCTCGGGAGCATCTACTGGCACATGGTCTCCAAGCTGCTGCTCGCGGTCCAGGAGAACGTCGAGAGGGCGGTCGCCGAGGTCGCCGACCCCACCGTCGTCGACCGTCTGCGCGACGCCTACGAGGACGTCCGCATCGGGCTCGGGTACTCCAAGACTCCTGAGAGCTACGGTGCGTTCCCCGTCGACCCCTACTCGCACACCCCGGCGGGCCGCGGCGCGCGCCAGCCAGGCATGACCGGGCAGGTCAAGGAGGAGGTGCTGACCCGGCTGGGCGAGCTCGGACTGCGAGTCGAGCACGGCCGGATCGTGTTCCGACCGGTCCTCCTGCGTCCGCAGGAGTGGACGACGCAGCCCGAGACGTTCCGGTACCTCGACGTGGCGGGGAAGCCGCAGTCGATCGACCTCGATGCCGGCTCGCTCGCGTTCACGTTCTGCCAGGTGCCCGTCGTCTACCGCCGCCGCGACCGGAGCGAGGTCCGGGTGGACCGGGCGGACGGGACGCAGGTCGCTCTGGCCGGCGGGCGCCTCGAGGCCGACCTGAGCGCCCGCGTGTTCCAGCGCCTCGGTGACGTGGTCCGCATCACGGTCGACACGGCCACACCGCCGGCGTCGACCCCCTCGATCGTCAGGGGCGTCGCGCCCCGGTGATCGGCCGCAGCCCGAGGAGTCGGGCCTCCACGGCGTCGGCCGCCGTCGAGCCCGCACCCATGGCCGCGAACGCCTCGGCGATGCGTCGTGCGCCGTCCACCTGCGCTGTCGCCGACTGCACCGCCGCGCGCAACCGTGCCGGGGTGAGTCGTCGTGCGGACAGCGACGTGCCGGCCTGGGCGACGACGACCCTGCGCGCTACCTCGCGCTGGTCCCGACCGAACGGCACCGCGCACACCGGCACCCCGTGCGCGAGGGCCTTCTGCGTGGCGCCCATGCCGCCGTGGGTGACTGCGCACACGGCCCGGTCGAGCACAGCGCCGTGCGGGACGAACCGCACGACCCGGGCGTTCGGCGGGGCCGGGTAGTCAGCCGGGTCCCCCGCGGGCACGGTCGCGATCACGGCGACCGGTTCGGTGGCGAGCGCCTCGAGGGCCGTTCGCACCAGCACGCCGTCGTCCTGGGACTCCGAGGACGTGGTCACCAGGACGATCGGCCGGTCGATGTCGGCCAGCCAGACCGGCGGATCGGCCTGCGGCTCCCACACGCACGGCCCGACCTCGACGATGCTGTCAGGCCAGTCCCGGTGCGGGTACTCGAAGGGCTCGGCGGTCATGGCGAGAGTCAGCGGCGCGAGCGAGTAGAGGTCGTCCGCCGAGGCGATCTGCCGAACCCCGAACGAGGTCCGCACGGAGTTGACCTGGGGCACGACGATGCGCTCGAGGGCACCGATGGTGAAGGTGCCGACGAGCCGGTCACGGAGCCGACCCAGGGCGCCGTGGGCCGGGGCGAGTCCCGGACCGAAAGGCGGGGCGTCGATCGAGCCGAGCGGCAGCGGGTAGGGGCAGAACACCGACCACGGTCCGCCCCAGGCCTCTGCCGCGGCGATCGCGCCCCACGCGTTGACGTCGACCAGCACGGCGTCAGGGTGCACCGTCTCGATCGCCGCGCGGAGGTCTGCGCCGTCCAGGGGTGCGCGGTCGCAGAAGGTCTGGACCGACCGTCGCAGGCCGTCGAGGGTGGAGCGCGCCGAGCCGTCCGTGTGCTCGATCGCCTCGATCGCAGGTGCGATGGCGGTGGCGTCGAACCCTCGGGCGACCATTCCCGGTACCTCCGAGGCGAGCGTTCGCACCGCGACCTGGTGGCCGCGCTCGCGGAGCTCGTCAAGGACGGCGCAGAGCGGGTAGAGGTGCCCGCGCGCGGGCGAGGTGTAGGCGAGGATCTTGGCCACGGCGATCACTCCATGAGAGGTGCGAGAAGCTCGATGAGTGCGATCTCCGTCTGCCGTCGGCCGAGCGCAGCGTCGTGCCGCAGCAGCTTCCAGGTGTAGACGTCGCACACCGCGACCAGCTGCGCGAGCCGTCGATCGCGGTCGGTGTCGCCCAGCCCGGACAGGGCCGGGGCGAAGACCTGAGCGCACCACTGCCGGTGGACCGCTCGGCCCTGGTCGGTGATCGCGCGCAGAGCGGGTGAGCGTGCCTCCTCGGCGAGCAGGCGCAGGACCCGGTCGCCGTACAGCTCGTAGTGGTCCACCAGGACGGACACCGCCGCGCGGGTGTCACCGACCGGGGCGGTGCCGCGCCGGGCGACCACCGAGTCCCTCTCGCGCGTTGCGGCGGCCTCGAACAGGCCGTCCTTGCTGCCGAAGCGGCGCAGCACGGTCTGCACCGTCACGCCGGCGCTGCGGGCGACGTCCTCGAGCACGATCCCGCCCGGCCGCGCCCAGAACAGGTCGACGGCCGCGTCGAGGATGCGCTCAGCGGTGGCCGCTGCGGCCCGGGCCCGCGCCTCCTGGTGATACGGGCGAGTGGTGACCATGTTCATGTTAATGACGTTAACATGCATATCTGGTCGCGCCAAGAAGCGACAGGCTCTCGGGTCCCAGAGCAAGATGTTCGCCCCGCCCGAGAGTGCTGCGGGAGCCGTGCACGCCACGAAGGCAGACGCTGATGCCGCCCCGGAGTCCGGCGCAGACCAGGCCCCCGTGATCTGACCCGCCGGGTCGCTAGGCTCAGCCGGGGTTCGTGAGGCTGGCCGGACCGGCGACGTGATCAGGGGGAGCTCGGTGGCTGAGCCGCTGGTGCACATCAGGAACTTTCGGATGGACTTCGGGAACCAGACGGTGATCCGCGACCTGTCCTT
>JAYTSH010000058.1:0-8972 GCA_043745755.1 Cellulomonas sp.
ACGACCTGACGGGACTCACCCGGCGCGAGCTCGACGCGCGCGTGCAGCGACGCGCACGCGTTGTCGCCGACGGTCTCGCTGCCCGAGCACGCCCCGCGCTCGACCGCGAGAGGTGCCGACTGGGTCCGGTACGGGCCGAGGAACACGTCGCGGTCCGTGTCGAACGACGCCACCTCGGCGCCCGTGAGCGCGAACCAGCACTCGCTGAAGGCGTCGCGGGTCGAGTTGCGGCGGTGGATGAAGCCGTCGCGGTAGGTCGCCCGGACGACGTACTGGCTGTACTGGAGGTTCTCGAGGTCCTGGCGGTAGCTCCACTCGTTGGCGAGCTCGGCGTAGGAGAAGACCGACAGCGTGCGCGTCGCCGGGCCCGGGTTCGTGATCGTCAGGGCCCAGTGCTCGAACGCCTGACCTTCTGGGACGAACATCGCCAGCTCGGAGTGGATGCCTGCGTACGACGCGTCGAACACCGAGTAGCCGAGGCCGTGCCGGACCTCCGCCTGGTAGGCGCCCGGCCCGTCGAGCGGCTTGCCGACCGGTTGCCACGTCGCCGACCAGTAGTCGCCGGTCGCGTCGTCGCGCAGGTAGACGAACCGGCCCGGCTCGTCCTGCGGGACGCCGTTGAAGCGCATCCGCAGGAGCCTGCCGGTGCCGCCCGACCGGAAGAAGCTGTACCCGCCGCCGTTCTGCGTGACGATCCCGCCGTACAGCCGCGACCCGAGGTAGTTGCTCCACGACCGGGGGGTGTCCGGGCGGGTGATCACGTACTCGCGCGCAGCGTCGTCGAAGTGTCCGTACCGCATCCTGGCGTGACCTCCTGCCGTGGCGCCCGACCCGACGGTCAGACGGTGACCTCGACCGTGACCGTCGAGCCGGCAGGCGCGTACGGGACCGTGTTGCCCACGACCGGGGTGCCGTCGACGACGAGCGAGCCGCGGGCCCCGGGCCTGCCGGAGTTCGTGACGGTGATCTCGTACGTGGCGCCCCGCGCGGAGCGGGTCACGGTGAACTGCGGGACCTCAGGGCCGATCTGCGGGTCGACGATGAGGCCGTCGTACCCGGGACGGACCCCGAGCAGGTACTGGCTGACCGCGACGAAGTTCCAGGCAGCCGTGCCGGTGAGCCAGGAGTTCTTGGCCTCGCCGTGCCGCACCGCCTGCTTGCCCGCGATCATCTGCGCGTACACGTACGGCTCGAGCTTGTGGACGTCGGAGATGTCCTCGCGGTAGGCCGGCGTGATGCGCTTGTAGTAGTCGAACGCGCGCGCACCGTTGCCGACGACCGTCTCGCCGATGATGACCCAGGGGTTGTTGTGGCAGAAGATGCCACCGTTCTCCTTGTACCCGGGCGGGTACGTGGAGACCTCGCCGAGCTCGATCTGGTAGCTCGTGTACGCGGGGTGCTGGAGCACCATCCCGTGGTCGGTCGCGAGCAGCTCGTTGACCGAGGTCAGCGCTCGCTCAGCCACCGAGGGGCCACCGTCGGCCGGCTTCTCGGTGCCGATGCCCGCCATGATCGCGAAGCCCTGCGGCTCGATCCAGATCTTGCCCTCGGGCTTCTCGTCGGTGCCGATCTTGTTGCCGTAGAAGTCGTAGGCGCGCAGGAACCACTCGCCGTCCCAGCCGTGGTTGAGCACCGTGGCCCGCATCTCCTCGACGGCCTGGCGGGCCTTCGCGGCGACCTCGGTCAGCCCGCGACGCTCGGCCAGCTCGGCGTACTCCGGCCCGGCGTAGACGAACTGCGCGGCGATGAACACCGACTCGGCGACGCCGCCGGCCTGGTTCTCGGTCGTCTGGAACGACTCGCCCGGCTCGGTCGAGAAGCAGTTGAGGTTGAGGCAGTCGTTCCAGTCCGCGCGGCCGATGAGCGGCAGGCCGTGCGGCCCGAGGTTGTCGACCGTGAAGTTGAACGAGCGGGTCAGGTGCTCGAAGAGGCTGTCCGCGAGCGAGGAGTCGTTGTCGAACGGGACGCTCTCGTCGAGGATCCCGAAGTCGCCGGTCTCCTTGACGTACGCGGCCACGCCGAGCACGAGCCACAGCGGGTCGTCGTTGAAGCCCGAGCCGATGTCGTTGTTCCCGCGCTTCGTGAGCGGCTGGTACTGGTGGTACGCCGACCCGTCGGGGAACTGCGTCGCGGCGATGTCGAGGATGCGCTCGCGGGCCCGCTCGGGGATGAGGTGGACGAACCCGAGGAGGTCCTGGTTGGAGTCGCGGAAGCCCATCCCGCGGCCGATCCCGGTCTCGAAGAACGACGCCGACCGGGACATGTTGAACGTGACCATGCACTGGTACTGGTTCCAGATGTTGACCATCCGGTCCAGCTTGGCGTCGGTGCTGGTCACCGTGTAGGTCGAGAGCAGGTTGTGCCAGTACGTGCGGAGCGCCTCGAAGGCAGCATCGGTCTGCTCGTTCGTCGCGAAGCGGCTCAGCAGCTCGTGGGCGCGGGTCTTGTTGATGACCTGCAGCGCCTCGATTCCCGCGGCCTCGTCGGCCGGGGCCCACTTCTCGTCCTGCGGGTTCTCGACATAGCCCAGCACGTAGGTGTAGCTCGCGCGTTCGCCGGGCTCGAGGGAGATCTCGAGGGAGTGCGAGCCGATCGGGTACCAGCCTGACGCGACCGAGCCGGCCGAGACCCCGGCGCGCGGCACGGCTGCCTCGCCCAGCCCGTTGTAGGCGCCGACGAAGGTGTCGCGGTCCGTGTCGAAGCCCGCGGCGTGGGCGTTGACGCCGTAGACGGCGTAGTGGTCGCGGCGCTCGCGGTACTCGGTCTTGTGGTAGATCGCCGAGCCGAAGGGCCCGTCGTTCTCGATCTCCACCTCGCCGATGGAGAGGTTGCGCTGGTAGTTCGTCTGGTCGTCCTGGGCGTTCCACAGGCAGAACTCGACGAACGAGAAGAGCGTGACCGTCTTGGCCTGGTCGGACGTGTTGGTGAGCGTGACCTTCTGGATCTCGGCGGTCTCGCCCATCGGCACGAAGAACAACGTGTCGACGGACAGCCCGCCGCGCTCGCCCGTGATGCGCGTGTACCCGAGGCCGTGGCGGCACTCGAAGTGGTCGAGGTCGGCCTTGATCGGCAGCCAGGACGGGGTCCACACGTCGCCGCCGTCGTTCACGTAGAAGTAGCGGCCACCGGCGTCGGCCGGGATGTTGTTGTAGCGGTAGCGCGTGAGCCTGCGCATCTTGGCGTCCCGGTAGAACGAGTACCCGCCGGCCTGGTGGGAGATGAGCGAGAAGAACTGCTCCGAGCCGAGGTAGTTGATCCAGGGGTACGGGGTGTGCGGCGTCGTGATGACGTACTCGCGCGTCTCGTCGTCGAAATGGCCGTAACGCATGGTTGCGCCTCTCAGGTGCTCAGAAGTTCCACGCATGGGCCCCGTCGGCATCTGCGTCTGCGCTGCAGTCATCCGGGACCGACGTGCAGTCGGTGCAAGGGAGCGCTCCCATGCGATCCCCGGCTAGAGCATAGCCGCACACCCCGCCCGATGAGACGCCGCGACTCAGGACCGCATTGACACAGTGTCAATGAGGTCGCTAGGGTGACAGGCGTCACGCTGCGCGGGCTCGTTCCGGGCTCGATCCGGGCTCGATCCGGACGCGTTCCGGGCGCTGGACGGGTATCGACGCGAGAGGGCACCCATGGGGCGCGAGGTCGAGGGTGCCAGCGCGCCGGTGCGGTCGATCAAGCCCCCCGACGTGCGCAAGGTCGAGATCGTCACCGCGACCCGGGCGCTGTTCCGGGAGCAGGGCATCTCCAGGACGACGCTCAAGGACGTCGCCGAGCGCGTCGGGATCACCCGCGGGCTGATCTACCACTACTTCGGGGGCATGGACGGGCTCGTCGAGGTCGTCCTCGAGGCCTACGTGGCCGAGTTCGTCGAGGCCGTGCGCGAGTGGGACTCCGAGCGCGAGGTCGGCAACATCGACCGCGCTCTCGTCGACTGCATCGGGATGTTCCGCCGCGTGCTGCAGACCGACGACCCGCTCCGGGCCGACCTGCACCGCGCGGAGAACGCAGGGCTCTACCTCCGGTTCGTCGACCGCGCCGTCGAGGCCGTCGTCGACTGCATCCGGGCCACCACAGTCGAGGCGTACGCCCGACGCCACGAGATCGCGATCGAGAACGTCCGCGAGACGTTCACCGTCCTGGTCTACGGCCTGATCGGCCTGACGCGCTCGCACCCCGAGACCGAGGACAGCGTCCTGGTCGGGATCGTCAGACAGACGCTCTACCTGTAAGGGCGTTCGCAGGCCGGTCAGCTCAACTCAGAGGAGATGGACGCACGTGTTCCTGTTCGCATCGATCCCGTGGTACTCGGCACTCATGTGGTTCGCGGTCGTCGCAGCGCTGATGCTCGCCAACGAGGCGGCCCGAGCCAGCAGGTGGGCGTCGTTGGCGCTGTTCGTCGCGCTGCCGGTCGTTCTCACGATCTTCGTCTGGCCGACGACGGCCGGGCCCGGCTCGAGCACCGGCACGTGGTTCCACTGGGTCAAGGTCTACTCGGCCCTCGCCGGGGTCCTCGGCTTCATGGTGCTGCGTTTCAGCCGCCGGGCCGCCGCCAACAGGTACGCGCTGATGTTCCCGGCTGCGATCCTCGGCCTGAACATCCTCGAGGCCGTGATCCGCGACTTCCAGGTCTACGGCATGCACGGCCGGATCGACGGCGTCATGATGGTCGGCGGCTCGTGGAACATCATGAACGGCATCGCCGGGCTGCTGAACCTCCTGACGATCTGCGGCTGGGCCGGCATCTTCATCAGCAAGGGCCGGCAGAAGGACATGATGTGGCCCGACATGGTCTGGTTCTGGATCATCGCCTACGACCTCTGGAACTTCGCCTACGTCTACAACGCCGTCTCCGACCATGCGTTCTACGCCGGCGCCGCGCTCCTCGTGTCGTGCACGATCCCCGCGTTCTTCATCAAGAAGGGCGCCTGGCTCCAGCACCGCGCCCAGACGCTCGCGTTCTGGATGATGTTCACGATGGCGGTCCCCGCGTTCGTGACCGACTCGAAGTTCGCCGTCGCCTCGTCCCACAGCACGACGGCGCTGTTCCTCGTGAGCGCGATCTCGCTGGCCGCGAACATCGCCGTCGCGGTCTACCAGATCCGCACGATCGTCGTGAAGCACCGCAACCCGCTGAAGGACGAGCTGTACGTCGAGCTCGCCGACTACCAGAAGGTGGTCGCGGCCGACCGACCCGACGCGGACACCGAGCCGGCCGCCGACGGCGTGCTCGTCGGCTGACCTGTCGCAGATCGAGGCTGGGCAGCGCGGGCCGACCGTTACCGTTGACCCGTGCTGCTCTCCGATCGCGACATCCGTACCGAGCTCGACTCCGAGCGGGTGCGGCTCGACCCGTACGACCCCGCGATGATCCAGCCGTCGAGCATCGACGTGCGCCTCGATCGCTTCTTCCGGCTGTTCGACAACCACAAGTACCCGGTCATCGACCCGTCGATCGACCAGCCCGACCTGACCCACCTGGTCGACGTCGCGAACAGCGACCCGTTCGTCCTGCACCCCGGCGAGTTCGTGCTCGGGTCCACGTTCGAGTGCGTGACCCTCCCCGACGACATCGCGGCGCGGCTCGAGGGCAAGTCCTCGCTCGGCAGGCTCGGCCTCATGACGCACTCGACCGCGGGTTTCATCGACCCCGGCTTCTCGGGTCACGTCACCCTCGAGCTGTCCAACGTCGCGACGCTGCCGATCCTGCTGTGGCCCGGCATGAAGATCGGCCAGCTCTGCTTCTTCCGTCTGTCGTCGCCCGCCGAGTTCCCGTACGGTTCTGACAGGTACGGGTCCCGATACCAAGGTCAGCGTGGGCCGACGGCGTCTCGTTCCTGGCAGAACTTCCACCGCTCGGAGGTGTAGGCCACTCGTGACCCCGCCGCAGCCGGAGTTCCCGCCGCTGCCCGTCCATGACCCCGAGCTGCGGACGAGACACCTGCTCGCGCTCCCGGACGGTGTCGGTGTCGACGAGCTCGAGGTGCTGGCGATCAGTCGCTTCCCGGCCGCCGCCTGGGAGACCCTGCCCGGCGTCCCGCAGCAGCGCACCGGTGGCGCACGCGGCGTCCGGAACCTCGGCGCGTCCATCGGTGTGCTGCGGGTGTCGCGCCTGTCGACCCTGACGGGTCCGTACTCCGTCACGTCCGCGGATGCCGTCAGCCTGGGGCTCCCTGCCGCGACGACGACGGTCTACGACGTGCGGTGCCCGCGCGAGCGCGGCGAGCCCCCGTACCCCGGCGGTGACCGTGACGGGCTCAAGCGCGCCTTCGCGGACGCGATGCCTGTCCGCGAGGAGGAGCGGGTGCTCCTGTGGCTCGTCGCTGTTGCACGTCGGCTCGGCGGCGCTGTCCGCACCGGCGAGAGGGGTGTGGTCCTGCGCCCCGACCTCGACGCCACGATCGACCTCACGGTGTTCACCGACCGGTGGCTCGAGCCCGACGAGCTGCTCGCCGTCGTGCAGCACCTCGTTCCGCGCGCTCGCCTCGCGATGGAGGGTGTGCCCTGGCACGGTCCGGCGGCCGACGCCGGACGACGGGCAGCTGCCGGCCTCGCCGAGCTCGGTGTCCCCGAACCAGGTGGCAGCGGCCTGCGCAAGGCTCTCGAGCGCCACGGGGTCAGCGACGAGCGCCGGCGCCGGCACCTGGCGGCCGAGGCTGACGCGTTCGACGGTGCCGTGCTCTCCGAGCCGGTCGTGCTCGAGGGTTACGGCGCGCTGGTCGACCTCGGCGTCGACGGCATGATCGCGATCGAGGTCGGGGGAGAGGAGGCGCTGCCGCCCCTGCTGCGCGGACTGCCCTGGGCTGCGGGCGGAGCGCTCGCGTACCGCGTGCGGTGGGAGCCGACCGACGTCGAGGAGCTCGAGCTCGAACGCCCGTCGTTCGCGCACCGGGTCGCGCGCGGTCGTGCCATGCCGCACGTCCACTCGATCGCCCGGGCGCTGCAGGGAGTCGTCGGCGGCGAGATCGCGGACGCCGGGGAGTTCCTCGTCAATCCGGGCGATCTGTAGGCGCTCTCCAGGGCCGGATGCTCGATCAGGTTGCGCACAACTGAGTTGCCTCTGGTTCAATTGCGTGCAATGGTTCTCGCATGGAGCCGGAGCCGAGACTGGACGACGAGCTGTGCTTCGCGCTGTACAGCGCGTCGCGGGCCGCGACCAACGCCTACCGGGACGCCTTGGCGGGCCTCGGGCTCACCTACACGCAGTTCGTCACGATGCTCGCGCTGTGGGAGGACGACGGCGCCACCGTGTCCGCCCTCGGCAGCAGGCTGCACCTCGACAGCGGCACGTTGTCCCCGCTGCTGCGACGCCTCGCGGACGTGGGCCTGGTCGAGCGTCGTCGTGACACCGCGGACGAGCGCCGGGTGACTGTGCACCTGACCCCACGGGGCCACGAGATCCGCGCGGACGTCGCGCAGGTGCAGCACCGGCTTCATGCCTCGATCGACATGACACCCGACGAGGTGTCGACGCTGCGATCACTGGCCCACCGGTTCTGCGACGCGGCCGGCGCGCGGGACGCGAACGCCTGACCGACGTCCCGCACGGGACGACGGCACCCCATCAAGGAGCAGGACGTTGAAGGTTCTCTACACCGCTGAGGCACTCGCCACGGTCGACCTCGGCAGCTCGAGCGCGACGCGCGGCAACATCGAGGTCACCCTGACGGTCGTGGAGGACTGATGACCACGCCGACCAAGACCCGCCAGATCGTGCTTGCGTCCCGCCCGCAAGGGTGGCCGACGCCTGAGAACTTCCGCCTCGAGACCGTCGGGCTACCCACGCCGGCGGACGGTCAGGTCGTCGTGGCGAACCATGTCATGTCCGTGGACCCGTACATGCGCGGGCGGATGAACGACGTCACGTCCTACGTGCCGCCGTTCCAGGTCGACCGGCCGCTCGACGGTGCTGTGGTCGGCGAAGTGATCGCGTCGTCGAGCCCGGACGTCCAGGTCGGCCAGATCGTGCTGCACGGGCTGGGCTGGCGCGAGCACGCCGTCGTCCCGGCGGCAGCGGTGACGGTCGTCGATGCCACCGCTGCGCCGGAGTCGGCCTACCTCAGCGTTCTCGGGATGACCGGCCTCACCGCCTACGCCGGACTCATGGCCGCCGCTCGGTTCCGGCCGGGCGACACGGTCTTCGTGTCCGGGGCGGCCGGCGCCGTCGGCTCGATCGTCGGGCAGATCGCCAAGCTGAGCGGGGCCGCGCGTGTCATCGGCAGCGCAGGCTCGCCCACCAAGGTCGCCCGGCTGCGCGAGCTCGGGTTCGACGAGGCTTTCAGCTACCACGACGGGCCGGTCGTCGAGCTGCTTCGCGCCGCCGCCCCCGAGGGCATCGACGTCTACTTCGACAACGTCGGCGGTGACCACCTCGAGGCGGCCATCGACTCGCTCACCACCGGCGGACGCGTCTGTCTGTGCGGCGCGATCTCGCAGTACAACAGCACCGAGCCGCCCGCCGCGCCGCGCAACCTGGCACTGGCGATCGGCAAGCAGCTGACGCTGCAGGGCTTCCTCGTCGGCGGGCACCGGGGTCTCATGCCGGAGTTCCACGAGAAGGTCGTCGGCTGGTTGGCCGACGGCTCGCTGCGCTGGGACGAGACCGTCCGCGAGGGCCTTGACGCGGCGCCCCAGGCCTTCATCGACCTCCTGGCGGGCGCCAACACCGGAAAGATGGTCGTCCGGCTCTGAGCCGGCGCGGTCCCCGCACCTCCACCACGAGAAGAGAGCGCATCCGCGTGCTTGTGACACCTTTCACCCCTGTCCGTCTCGGCGACTGGGAGCTTCCCCAGCGATTCGTCATGGCCCCGCTGACCCGCAACCGGGCCGGCGCAGGCCAGGTCCCGACCCCGCTGAGCGCCGAGTACTACGCGCAGCGCGCCGGGGCCGGTCTGCTCATCACCGAGGGCACGCAGCCCAGCGCCGTCGGCCAGGGCTACCTCGACACCCCCGGCATCCACAGCGCGGAGCAG
>JAYTSH010000059.1:0-7818 GCA_043745755.1 Cellulomonas sp.
CGCAGCTCCATCGGGCGCTCTCGGGGGTCCTGGATCGAGAGCGCGGCGGCGATGATCATGACCTCGCGGGCGACTCCGCGTCGGCCCGCCTCGACGATCATCCGGCCCAGGCGTGGGTCCATCGGCAGCTGGGCGAGCGCGCGACCGACGTCGGTCAGCCGACCGCCGCGAGAGGCCCCTGCCGGCACGGACTCGTCGACATCGTCCACCGTCGACCCGGGGGAGACGCGCGGTGCGGCCGGGGCCAGCGCACCGAGCTCGGTGAGCAGCTGGACGCCGTCGCGGACCGCTCGCACGTCGGGCGGATCGACGAAAGGGAACTTCGCGACGTCGTCGGGCGTGGTCGCGACGCCGACCGCGATCATCTGCAGGATCACCGAGGCCAGAGATGTACGGAGAATCTCCGGCTCGGTGTACAACGGCCGCGACTCAAAGTCTGCCTCGGAGTACAGCCGGATCGCGATGCCGTCCGCGACGCGCCCGCACCGTCCGGACCGCTGGTTCGCGGACGCCTGCGAGATCGGCTCGATCGGCAGCCGTTGGACCTTCGTGGCCTTGGAGTACCGGGAGATCCGTGCGGTCCCGGGGTCGATGACGTAGCGGATGCCCGGCACTGTCAGCGACGTCTCCGCGACGTTCGTGGCGAGCACGATGCGGCGTGAGCCGTGCGGGTCGAACACGCGGTGCTGCTCGGCCGCGGACAGCCGCGAGTACAGGGGGAGCAGCTCGACGGCGTCGGGGCGACGTGCGTCGGTCACCCGCTCGCCCAGGTGGCCGGTCAGCGCCTCCTCAGCGTCCCGGATCTCGCGCTCGCCCGAGAAGAACACGAGGATGTCGCCCGGCCCGGCTGCGTGCAGCTCGTCGACCGCCTCGCACAGCGCCGTCATGGGGTCGCGGTCCTCACGCCGCGCCTTGGCCTGCTGGGCGCCGGACCTCGAACCCTTCGGGCGGGTCGCGGCCGCTCCCTGCGGTGGCGTCGCGTCGTCGTCCGGCGCGTCGTCGTCCGGCGACAACGGCCGGTAGCGGATCTCGACCGGGTACGTCCGCCCCGTCACCTCGACGACCGGAGCGGGCACGCCGTCGGGGTGCTCAGCGCTCGCCGCGCCCGCGAAGTGCGCGGCGAACCGGGCCGAGTCGATCGTCGCGGACGTGATGATGAGCTTGAGGTCGGGGCGGCGGGGGAGCAGGCGCGTGAGGTACCCGAGGATGAAGTCGATGTTCAGCGAGCGCTCGTGCGCCTCGTCGATCACGAGCGTGTCGTAGGCCCGCAGCATCGGGTCGCGCTGGATCTGCGCGAGCAGGATGCCGTCGGTCATGACCTTCACGAGCGTGCGCTCGCTCGACTCATCGGTGAACCGCACCTGGTAGCCGACGATCTCGCCGAGCGAGGTCTGGAGCTCGAACGCGATGCGCTCGGCCACTGTGCGGGCCGCGATCCGCCGCGGCTGCGTGTGACCGATCTGCCCGTCGCGCCCGCGGCCGAGCTCGAGCAGGATCTTCGGGATCTGCGTCGTCTTCCCCGAGCCGGTCTCACCCGCGACGATCACGACCTGGTGGTCGCGGATCGCCGCGGAGATCTCCGCGCGGCGGGCCGAGACCGGCAGCTGTTCGGGGTACGTGATCGGCGGGACGACGACGGCGCGGCGGGCCTGGGCGCGGCGGGACGGGTTGCGACCGGCGTTGCTCCGCTCATCTCCGCGGTCGGGTCCGCGGTCGGGTCCACGGCCAGGAGCGCTGTCGGCCACCAGTGGGCGGGCGCGCCGAGCACCCCGGCGTCGACGGGGCGGACGGGCCTCGTCGGACGCCGGCGGCTGCTGCTCGCCTGCGGTGCTCACGACTCACCATTCTCCCTGCTGTCGCAACCGAGATCTCCGAGCAGCCGCGGCGATGCGCTGCGCCCGCTGGCCGTGCACAGCCGCGGTGCCTAGCGTGGCTCCCCATGAGCGAGCACACGGTCGACGAGCCCACGGACACGACGCTGGCGTCGGGGGAGGAGCGCGCGACGGTCGCGCTCGACGCGTCCGGCGTCTCCTACCGACTCGCCCGGCACGGTCGGGTCGGGTCGCTCGCCGAGGCCGCGGCGGCGCGCGGCGTCACGCCCGCGGACATCATCAAGACGATCGTGGTGCGACGCGGTGACGACGACTTCCTGTTCGTCCTCGTCCCAGGCGACCGGACGATCTCCTGGCCGAAGCTGCGCGCGCTGCTCGGCGTGAGCCGCTTGTCGATGCCCGACGCCGCGACCGCCAAGGCGGTCACCGGCTACGAGCGCGGCACCATCACGCCGTTCGGCTCCACGCATGCGTGGCCGGTGATCTCCGACGAGCGCGTCGCGGGGCGCACGGTCTCGATCGGTGCCGGGGCGCACGGGGTCGCCGCGACGATCGACGGGACGGCACTCGTCAGGGCGCTCGGCGCGATGACAGCGGACGTGACCGACCCCGAGTGAGCGTCCCGACCCGGCCATGACCCTTCCGGCCTGGTCACGTGGGTGCCGGACGGTAGGTTGCCGGGATGAAGGTGCTGCACACGTCGGACTGGCACCTCGGGCGCACCCTGCACGGCGTCGACCTCCTCGAACACCAGGCGGCCTACCTCGACCACCTCGTCGAGCTGACCCGCTTCGAGGGTGTCGGTGCGGTGCTCGTCGCGGGCGACGTGTACGACCGTGCGGTCCCCCCGGTCGAGGCCGTCGTGCTGCTGTCCGAGACGCTGGCCCGGCTCGCCGAGCACGCGACGGTCGTCGTGACCCCGGGCAACCACGACTCGGCGGCGCGCCTCGGGTTCGGTGCGGCGATCATGCGCGACCGGATCCAGGTGCGCACGCGCGTCGCCGGTCTCGCCGCGCCTGTCGTCCTGCCCGACGACGCGGGTGACCTGCTCGTCTACGCGCTCCCGTACCTCGACCCGGATGTGGTCCGCCGCGAGCTGTCCGGCGGCGACACGTCCGACCTAACGCCCGCACCGCCCCTGCCGCGCTCGCACGAGGCCGTCGTCGGCGCAGCGATGATCCGGGTGCGCCGAGACCTCGCGAGCCGGGTCGATGCCGCCGCGAGGTCCGGCCGCCTGCGACCGCGCGCCGTCGTCATGGCGCATGCGTTCGTCGTCGGGGGTGAGCCGAGCGAGTCGGAGCGGGACATCCGGGTCGGGGGGGTCGACCACGTGCCCGCCGGGGTGTTCGCGGGGATCGACTACGTCGCGCTCGGGCACCTGCACGGACCGCAGCGGGTCGGGGCTGCCGAGGGCCCGGCGCTGCGGTACTCCGGCTCACCGCTCGCGTACTCGTTCTCCGAGCAGCACCACCACAAGTCGACGGTACTGCTCGACCTGAGGTCGGGCCGAGGGTCCGGCACAGTCGACCCCGAGCTCGTCCCCGCGCCGGTCCCGCGCCGGCTCGCCGATCTGGAGGGCACCCTCGAGGGCCTGCTCGGTGCGGCCGGCGAGCCCCATCTCGACGACTGGCTGCGCGTCACCGTCACGGATGCCCGCCGGCCCGCCGACCTGTACCGCCGCGTCAAGGAACGGTTCCCTCACGCCCTCGTCATCCAGCACCGGCCGCCCGAGCGCACGTCGGACCGGGCGGGGGCCACCGTGGTCACGTCGGCGAACGACCCGCTCCAGGTGGCGGCCGAGTTCGTCGTGCACGTGACGGGCGCGGAGGCGACCGACGCCGAGCTCGCAGTGCTGCGCCGCGCGTACGAGCAGGTCACCGCGGCCGAGCAGAGCGCCTGATGTACCTGCGCAGCCTCACGATCCAGGCGATCGGCCCGTTCGCCGGGCGCTACGCCGTCGACTTCGAGGCGCTCGGGGCGTCGGGGCTGTTCCTGCTCGAGGGCCCCACCGGTGCGGGCAAGTCGACGCTCATCGACGCGATCGTCTTCGCGCTGTACGGCAAGGTCGCGTCGACCGCCACGAGCGAGGACCGGTTGCGCTCGGGGTTCGCCGCCGATGACGTGGAGAGTGTCGTCGACCTCACGTTCGAGACGCGCGCCGGGGTGTACCGCGTGCGGCGCACGCCCGCCTACGACCGTGCCAAGCGCCGCGGAACAGGCACGGCCCGCCAGCAGGCGACAGTGAAGCTGTGGCGCATCGCCGGCGCCGCTCCGGACGTCCTGCCCGAGGCGGGCACGCTGGCGGTCGGGGTCGACGCCGAGCCCGACGGGGAGATCGTGTCGACCCGGCTCGACGAGGCCGGCCCCGAGCTGCAGCGCATCATCGGGCTCGACCGCGCGCAGTTCGTCCAGACCATCGTGCTGCCGCAGGGCGAGTTCGCGAGCTTCCTGCGGGCCGACCCGGAGCACCGGCGGAGCCTGCTGCAGAAGATCTTCGCGACTGACGTCTACGAGCGACTGCAGTACCGCCTCGACGACCTGCGTCGTGAGGCCCAACGGTCCGTCGCGCAGGCCCAGGGCACGCTCGGCTCGGCAGCCGCGCACTTCGCAGGAGCGGCAGGTCTCGACATCGAGGCGACGGATGCCCTGCGCGCTGCGGCCGACGCCGACCCACAGGCCGCCGTCGATCTCGCCCACGCGCACACCGGACGGCTGCACGCCAAGGCGACCGCCGCGACCGCCGCGCGGGCTGCCGCCGACGCAGCGCTCGAGACGGCGCGCTCCGCGCTCGACCAGGTGACCGCCATGATCGCCACCCTCGACCGCCGGGCCACGCTCCGCGACGAGCGTTCCGCCCTCGACGCCCGCGTCGACGAGATCGCCGCGACCTCAGACCGGCGTGCCGCCGCGCGCCGCGCGCTGGAGGTCCGCCCGCTGCTCACGGGCGATGCGGCCGCCGAGGAGTCGCTCGCGGCTGCCGAAGCGGCGGCACGGGCCGCGCTCGACTCCGCACCGACCGACCTCGTCCCGTTGCGCACGCCCGGCCTCCCCCTGCGCACCCTCGGCCTCGTGGGCCTGCACCCGCACCCGCTGCCGGACGGAACCGAGGTCCTCGGGCACGCGACCGCGGAGCTGACGGCACTCCTGACCGCCGAGCGCGAACGTGCCGCCGGCCTTGCTGCAACCCTGACCCGGCTCGTCGATGTCGAGTCCGAGCTGCCCGCACGCAGCCGCCACCTCGAGGACCTGCGGGGATCGCTCGCGACGTCACGGGCCGAGACGCAGCGGCTCGCCGCCGAGCTCGAGGTGCGACCCGCGCAGCGCCGGGAGATCGTCACCGCGCTCGCGGCCGCCACCGAGGTCGTCGCGCAGCTGCCCGCCCGGCGCGCGCAGCTCGAGGTGGCCGAGGCTGTGCTCGCCGCGGCCCGCGTCGCCGCTGCGGCCGAGACCGAGCACGCCGACGCCGTCGCCGCGCGGGACCGCGCCGCCCGCGTCGCACGCGCCGCCGTCGCCCGCGAGGCTCACGTCCGGACCTCGCGGATCACAGGTCTCGCGGGCGAGCTTGCGGGCAGCCTCGAGGACGGCGAGCCGTGCCCGGTGTGCGGGGGGACCGAGCACCCGGCGAAGGCCGCGATCGCCGCAGACCGCACGAGTGTCGAGGACGTCGAGGGGGCCGAGCAGGCACGGTCCGACGCCGAGCGGGTACTCGGTGAGAGGTCGTCCCGCGTCGCCGCGCTCGCCGAGCGCGTCGAGGGAGCGCGGGCCAACGCAGGCGGACTCACGCTCGCCGAGGCCGAGACACACGTCACCGACGCTCGCGTCCTCGTCTCGATGGCCGCCGACTGCGAGGCGGACCGCGAGACCGCGATGACGTCCCTGCGCATCCACGACGAGGAGACCGAGCTCGCGCGCGCATCTCGGCTCGAGCTCGAGCAGCTGTGCTCGGTCGAGGAGGGCAAGATCGTCGAGCTCGGGCAGGCGCTCGGGCGCGTCGAGCGCGAGGTCGTCGATGCACGGGACGGGCACCCGACAGTCGCGGCCCGCCGGTCCGCCCTGCAGGTTCGAACCGCCGCGGCGAGTGCGGTGCTCAACGCGGTCGCGACCCTGGACAACGCCGCCCGGAACCGTGCGGGCCGCGCATCCGAGCTCGCGGCAGCTCTCACCGAGCACGGGTTCGCCGCGCCCGACGCGGCTCGAGCCGCCATGCTGACCCCGGACCACCTCGCCGAGCTCGATGCCCAGGTCCGTGCATACGACGCGGAGCTCGCACGGGTCAGGGCGGGTCTGGCCGAGCCCGAGATCGCGGGTCTGCCCGACGATCCCGTCGACTCCGCCGGTCTCGAGGTCGTGCTGACCGCCTCGCGCGACGAGCTCGACGTCCGACGGGCCGCGGCGGCCGACGCGGGCGGTGCGGCGGGCCGGGCCGTCGACCGCTCGACGTCGTCGGCCACCGCACTCCGCCAGGTCGAGGCCGCGGCCCGCACGTTGCTGGCGGCCGTCGCCGACTCGGCGCCGGTCCTGCGGATGGCGAACCTGGCGTCCGCGGCGGGGAGCGACAACTCACGCGCGCTGACCCTCGCGACGTACGTGCTCGTGCGCAGGTTCGAGGACGTCGTCGCCGCAGCGAACGACCGCCTCGTGCTCATGTCCGACGGCCGCTACGAGCTCGTGCGCAGCGAGGAGCGCGAGGACGTGCGCACGCGCAGGACCGACCTGTCGATGCGCGTCGTCGACCACGTGACCGGCTCCGAGCGGGACCCCCGCACCCTGTCGGGCGGCGAGACGTTCTACGTGTCGCTGTGCCTCGCGCTCGGCATGGCTGACGTCGTGACCGCCGAGGCCGGCGGCATCGACCTCGGGACGCTGTTCGTGGACGAGGGCTTCGGGTCGCTCGACCCGCACACGCTCGACGCGGTCCTCGCCGAGCTCGGGCGGCTGCGCGCCGGGGGGCGGGTCGTCGGCGTCGTGTCGCACGTCGAGGCACTCAAGGCGTCGATCGCGGAGCGGGTCGAGGTGCGCCGGCTCGCGGACGGGTCGAGCGCGCTCACTGTGCGTGCTTAGCGGGGTTCACGAAGCGGGGTTCACGAAGCGGGGTTCACCACGACCAGCCGCGCGAGGCCAGCTCGACCTCCTCGCGGAACCGCTCCTGCGGGTCGCCCTTGGCGCGGGGCAGCACCTCCACGCCAGCGAGCGCGCAGGCCTCGGCGAGCAGCTGGTCGTAGGCGAGCTGGGAGGCGATGAGCCGCTCGGCGAGAGCAAACGTGTGCGGCTCGTACTCGAGCGCCAGCACGTGGTGCGCGACCGCGCCCAGCCGCGTCTGGACCCGCAGCGCGGCGAACGGGTCCGGCACGTCCGAGTGCTGGCGCCGCAGGCGCCGGGCCAACTGCTCAAGCAGTCGCGCGGCTGCGACGCGCCACCGCGGGGTCTCGTCGGGCGTGACTGAGAGGGCCGAGACCAGGGCGAACAGGAGGCCCGGTCCGACCATCATGACCACGAGCAGCCACGTCATCGTCGACGACCTTCATCCGTGCTTGACACCAGGCTAGGCCCGGATCTCACGGCATGCCAGGGGTATCCGGGTCGGGGAGACAGTCGGGGGGACAGTCGGGGGACACCTGGTGGGAACCCTGAGCGGTCCGTGTGCATCTCAGGGTCCGACCAGGGGGATAACCGATCGCCCGGCCGGCTGGCGGTGGGCCACGATGGTCGCGGTCCCACACCCCACTCGAACGATCGGATCCGAACGCATGAACCCGCCGAGCAGCACAGCGACCACCACCGCAACCCTGGCGCCACCGACGGCGGGCGGCGTCGGTCCCATCGCCTACGCACGTGACCTGCGCAAGACCTACGGCGCGGGGGACACCGCCGTGCACGCGCTCGCCGGCATCGACGTCGACTTCTCCCGCGGTGAGCTGACGGCGATCATGGGCCCGTCGGGCTCGGGCAAGTCGACGCTCATGCACTGCATGGCCGGCCTCGACCG
>JAYTSH010000060.1:0-12028 GCA_043745755.1 Cellulomonas sp.
CGTGCTGACCCGTGCCACAGAGCAGGTGGGTGCCGCGACGACCCTGCGGGCGCTCCGTCGCCGGGAGCTCGCGCGGACCGCGGTGGCCGACGTGCTCGGGGTGGTGACGGGGACGAGCGCGGCGCTGAGCCTGTCGATGGCGGCCGACGTCGTGCTCGCGGGTGCGCTGCGCATCGCGACCGAGGAGGTGCGGCACGACCGCGGCCTCGACGCGGACCCCACGCGGATGCTCGTCGTCGCGATGGGCCGGCTCGGCGGTCGCGAGCTCGGGTACGCGTCCGACGCCGACGTGCTGTTCGTGCACGAGCCCGAACCCGGCGCCGACCCGACGCAGGCGCAGGAGTTCGCGCTCGGGGTCGCGAGCCGGTTGCGTCAGCTGCTCGGCGAGGTCGGTCCCGAGCCCGCGCTCGAGGTGGACGCCGACCTGCGGCCCGAGGGGCGCAACGGACCGCTCGTGCGCTCGTTCGACGCCTACCGCGAGTACTACGAGCGATGGTCGTCCCCGTGGGAGAGCCAGGCGCTGCTGCGGGCCCGGCCCGTCGCGGGTGACCTGGCCCTGGGCGCCGCCTTCACGGACCTCGTCGCACCGCTGCGTCATCCTGTGGGCGGTCTCGATCACATGGTCGTGCGTGAGATCCGGCGGATCAAGGCGCGCGTCGAGGCCGAGCGACTGCCGCGTGGCGTCGACCCTTCGCGGCACCTCAAGCTCGGCCGGGGCGGCGTCTCGGACGTCGAGTGGACCGCCCAGCTGCTCCAGCTGCAGCACGCGCACGAGGTCCCGGGTCTGCGGACGACCGGGACGCTCGACGCGCTCTGCGCCGCGGCCGCCGCGGGCCTGCTCGATCCTGCCGACGCCGATGCCCTGACCGCCGCCTGGGAGCTCGCGTCGCGGCTGCGCGACGCCATCGTGCTCTGGACCGGCAGGGCCGGGGGAGCGCACGCCGACGTCCTGCCCCACGACCGCCAGGCCCTCGCGGGGATCGCTCGCGTGGTCGGCTACCCGTCAGGATCGGGCGGCGAGCTCGAGGAGCACTACCTCCGCACCGCCCGGCGGGCGCGGGCCGTCGTGGAGCGCGTGTTCTACGCCTGAGAGCCGCTGTCCACGCCGACGACACGAGGCGACGTCCTGCATCCGGGTCCGCGCGCGTCCATCGATTTCGATAACGTTTTACACGCGATAGAGTCTCCGCGTGGATCCCCAGCACAGAGTGACCATCACCGATGTCGCACGCGAAGCAGGCGTATCGGTCGCGACCGTCTCGAAGGTCATCAACGAGCGGTACGGCGTCGCGGCGGCCACGGGTGCCAAGGTCCGCGCCGTCATCGAGACCCTCGGGTACGAGTCGAGCCTCGTCGCTCGGAGCCTGCGGAGCCACCACACCAACGTCATCGGAATCCTCGTCGCCGACTTCGAACCGTTCAGCGCCGAGCTGCTCAAGGGCGCCGCCCAGGCGATTCGCGGTGCAGGGTATGAGCTGCTCGCCTACTCGGCCGGTGGGGCCGCCGAAGAGCTCGTCGGCTGGGAGCGCCGCTACCTGTCCCGGCTCTCCGGCACCCTGATCGACGGCGCAGTGCTCGTCACCCCGACGGTCGTGGATGCGCAGTACGGCACCCCCGTCGTCGCCGTCGACCCTCACACCGGCCGGTCAGGCATGCCGACAGTCGACTCGGACAACCTCAAGGGCGCGATGGTCGCGACCGAGCACCTGTTGTCGCTCGGCCACCGCCGCATCGGGTTTCTCGGTGGGCGGCCCGACCTCGAGTCGGCGCGGCTCCGCGAGGAGGGCTACCGCGCGGCCCTGACCGCCGCCGGCATCGCCATCGATCCCGAGCTCATCCGCGTCGGCGGCTACCGGCCCGAGTCCGCCGAAGAGCCCGCGCACGCCCTGCTCACGCTCCCCGAGCGCCCGACGGCCGTCTTCGCGGCCAACGACCTGTCCGCGATCCGCACGATGCAGGTCGCCCAGCGCCTCGGGCTCGATGTGCCGGGCGACGTCTCGGTGATCGGCTTCGACAACGTGCCCGAGTCCGTGCTCGCTTCGCCGCCGCTCACAACCATCGCGCAGCCCATCCAGGAGATGGGTCGCCACGCCGTGCGGATGCTTCTGGAGCTCCTCTCCGGTCGCGAGCTCGACATGACGCACGTCACCCTGCCGACCGAGCTCATCGTCCGGCAGTCGTCCGGACCGGTACCCGCCTCGATCGTCGCACCGCGGGGCTGAGCCCGCAGAAACCAGCCAGTCGACACCGCGCCGCTGGACTGAGGCACGCTCGCAGGGAGCGACCTGATGGCCAGATGCGCGAGGTCGGGGGTCCTGGACGCGCTTCGGAACACGTCGACGCCGCGTCGGCGTGTGGGGCGCAATGCATCGCACTCACGAGCCGTATGACGCCACCCTTGCCCAGGGCCGGGAACTGTGGACACCTCGACACGATTCAGTGCCCGAATCACCATGCTTGACATGAGCGAAGCGACTATGGTCAGTGGCGTGCTGACAATGCGGTCGGCGCTTCAACTCCGCCAATAACGCGGTGAACCAGCAGGGGGAACCAGATGTATATGTCCAGGCATGTGATTGCGACCGTGGCAGCGATCTGCCTCGTCGCCGCCGGAGCGTCCTCAGCGACCGCCGCAGAGGCGTCACCGGAGGATCAGGCAGCGAACCTCATTGCCGACGTCGCGCCTGACCAGGGTGACGTCGTCACCGGTGTCGCCGGCGCCAAGGCCATCACCTCTGACGTCGGTGCAGTCGAGATTGCGGTTCCCGTCGACCCGCAGGCATCGATCGAGATCGCACCGAGCAACCCGGCAGCCCCAACACTCAAGGTCAACCTTCCCGACGAGGTCACTGCCGGGTCCGGGCAGGTCGCCAACGACGGAACTGTCGTCTACCAGGGCGACGGGAACACCGACGCGTCCGTTCAGGTCCTTTCCGACGGATCGGTCCGGCTGCAGACAATCACGTATGCCGCCACCGACCCGCAGGAGTTCACCTACACGTTCGGTGAGGGCATCACACCGGTCGATGCAGGTGACGGCACGATCGCGCTTGTGCAGAGGGCCGGCTCGGCACTGATGACGGTCGGCTCGGTCGACAAGGCGTGGGCGGTCGATGCGGACGGTCGGCAGGTTGCCACGGAGTACCGAGTTGAGGGTGACGCGCTCGTCCAGGTAGTTTCACCCGACGAGGACGCGTCCTTCCCGGTCGTCGCGGACCCAAAAATCACCTATGCATTGTGGAATTTTACCGTCTACTTCAACAAGTGGGACACGATCACGATAGCTACCGGGGCCGCGGGCTGCGCTGTCGTCACCGCTCTGATTCCCGACCCGACTGTGACGAAGGTCGTTGCTGTGACCTGTGGTCTGCTGAGTGTATTCGCGGCTGACGCTTCGGCGCGTGGGAAGTGCGTGAAGCTCGTCAAGTACGCCTACATTGGTCCGGCCGTCCTGCAGCAGTACGGCGGTACTGAAGCCGGGGGGTACTGCAAGTGACATTGCCGGTGTCAGGTTTCATTCTCACGACCGCCGCCAGTGCACTGGCGTGGTGGTTGTCGGGTCGCAACCTGCGAAAGGCCAGCGTCCTCGTCGTGGTTGTGACCGCAATGATTGTGGTCGCGGTACCGCTCACTGTCTCGAACGGCGCCTACTTGTGGCTCCTCGGCGCCATCTCGGGGAGCATGATCGCGAACGCCTTCTTCTGGCGCGCTCGTGGTGCCATCCACGAACCCAACGTGTGACATGTGAAGGGGCGGCCGGGGCTACCTGACCGCCCCTCCTCACGTTGACGGCAACGTGCCGGAGTCCGCGCTCGTCTTGCCGCAGGTCGCGACGATCTCGCGGCCGATCCAGGAGATGTGTCGGCATGTGGTGCGAATGCTCCTCGAGCTCCTCGAGCTCCTCGCCGAGTGCGGGCGCACAAACTGAAGGGCGCCCCCGGCAGATGCCGGAGGCGCCCCTCAGCGTGAGCTGATCGGGAGCAGCCGATCAGCAGTCGTAGTAGAGCTCGAACTATCCCGGCACCGTTGGCACGCGTTGACGAGTGGGGAATAGTGGCTCTGACCTGGACAGATGCCCGATGCGACCGTTGGCACGCGATGGGCGTCAGCGGACGTCTTGCGGACTTTCTGCGGACTGAGCGCGGACTGTCCCACCCTCACGGCACGATCACAAGAGCGCCCCGCTCGATGCGTGAACACCGAACGGGGCCAGTCCAACACCTACGAAACAGGAGCTAGACATGAGCAGCATGGCAGCAACCACCGAACCGACCACCGCGCCCCATGACCACCACGGCTGGTGTGACCCGGCTGAGTGCGTCCTCGATCGTGAAGGGGAAGTCGAGCACGGGTCCCATTACGGCGTCGCATCGAGTCCGACGATCGACCCGACCGACGCCCTGGCCTGGCGCTGCGCGCCTGACACCACTCACCCCGAGCTCTTCGTCCGCCCGATCGACTTCGACGGTCACATCGGCGTCGAGGTGAACACTGCCGACGTGAAGAACAGGCAGTCGACCAGCGGATCGGTCGGGGTCTCATGGCTCACACCCACTGAGGCACGCGAGCTGGCCGCGATCATCCTCCGAGCCGCTGACGACGCCGAGGGCGGCGCACGATGAACGGACTGGACATGCTAGAGGACATGGGCGTCCGGGTTATCGAGGTGGACGGCCTGAGCCGAGCAGCCGCCTATGTCCCTGGGGTTAGCGTGCTGCTCATTCGTCCCGACGCGAGCGCGGCGACTTGGGCTCAGGCGGTCGACGTCGTGCTGCTGGGAGCCACCGAAGGTACGCACTGATCGCGTACCAAGGGTGTCTGTCAGGCAGACACCCCCTAAGACGCACGACGACGACGCTCCTGCCGACGATGGCGGGGGCGTCGTTCGTGTGTGCGAGGGGCAGAGCGTCCGCCTGACGGACGGACTCCATGCAGGTGCCCGTCAGGACCCTGCAGCGGGCTAAGTCGATCCGTGGCGGGCAGGAGCGGGGGGAGATCGCGGGTCGCGGTGACGGTGGATACCCGTCGCACCGTACTTCTTCCAGCACGGAGGAAGTAGAGCCCAAGCCGTCCCCGTCTGTCTTCCTCGGTGCCAGCGGGCAAGCCGGGTACGAGGTCTACGCGATGACCGACAACATCACCGACCCCGAGTTCGACGAGGCCCTGACCCGCGCGCAGGACGAGGGCCAACGAACCTCCGGTTATCAACCGGAAGTTGAGTCCGTACGACTTCTCATCCTCCGACGAACTGACCGGCAACGGCCGCGAAGAGGCTGTGCAAGGACACGCTCCAGGCGAGAGCGCGTCCTTGACGCCCCCGTCTGTCTTCCTCGGACCCAGCGGACAAGCCGGGTACGAGGTCTACGCGATGACCGACACGTCGAGGCGAGAGACGGGGGTGCGACGACCGCATACCCCTCGCGCGCGTCGTCGAGGCCGCGCGATGGCCACAGGGGGCACAGAACGGGCCAGGGAGCACAGAACGTGGCCTAGGAGCGCCTAACAGGGTCGGACCGCCACCGGTGGACAGCGGCTCACGTTCAGGCCGCGAGAGGGGCCGTTGTGCACATCTGGCGGCGTCAAGCCTTTTTCCGCAGCTCGACCTGGGCGGCGAACCTGCATCTCGAGCAGGGCTGAGCCGCGCCGGCTCGCGAGGGTCGACCACAGCTGGCGCACAGCACCTCGACGACGAGCACGGCGGTCGACGGGCGACGGCGGGCCACGTCAGGCGCCCGCTGCCGCGCGCTCGATGCCGGCCTCGGTCTGGACACCAGACCATCGCGCACGGGCGGCAGCCTTGCCGGATGCCGAACGCGCCGAGACGACGAGCTGTCCGCCGTCCTCGTCAGGCAGGGCCAGGGCGGCGAGCAGCCTGTGCAGCACGACCCGCTGGCCTCGGGCCTCGGTCACGGCTGGGTTGAGCACGGGCTGACCGGTGGATCCGCTGACCATTGGCCCGTCCCGCTCAACGGCGACGGCGAGCGCGTCGAGTGTGTCGAGCGTCCGCGCGACCTCGGCCAGGATCTCGAGCTCGGCGCCGGACAGGTCAAATTCGGTCGTCGTGGCGGCCCAGAATGCCTTCCCTCGCGACTTCAGGCCACTTGGGGCGCGACGTCGGGGTGCTTGCGTCGGTGCACTGGTGCTGGTCACGGGAATTCCTTCGTTCGGTTGGGGTGAATCCGAGTGCTGGGCATTGCCAAACTTGCGAGCTGTCCCACCGGCGGTCGGGGGTGAATGTCGATCGACTCCCCTCCCCCCGGGTGTCGGCACGGTGCTCGAGGTTGTCATTCCCAAGCACCGTGCCGACGTTTGTCACCTGCGGTTGCGGTCGAATCCTGCGCCGACCGAATCACCGGGGAGCAGCGTGTCCTCGGGCAGTCCGGCGGCGATGTTGGACCAGTAAGCACGAACACGCTCATTGTGTCGAGTGTCGCCCGAGATCGGCGTCCGCGGGCGCTCGTCGTGCATGTACTGGACCTGCGTCCATGAATCGAGCACGCCCGACGAACGCCCGACGTTGTGCAGCGCGGCGCCTGCAGTCACGCGGGCGAGTGCGAGTGCTGACTCTGCTGCGACCCATTCGTCGAGCCGGGCCAGTTCGTATTCGGCAATGGCTTTGCGACTGTCCGACCGCCATGCGATGACAGCCGACAATGCTGCCCTCGTTGCCATGTTGGTCACGCCGGCCTGGCTGACGAACCGCTCCCACGCGCACACCTCGGCCTCGCGGGCGGCTATGTGCGGGTGCTTCCCCAGCGCGTCGTGCGTGTCCGTCCACTCCGCCAACTCGAGGTCCAAGTCGACCCATGAAGAATCGGCCGCGTCGACCAGCTCGCGAACGTCGGCCGGGATCGGATAGTCCGCGGCAAAGACGGGGGGGCGTTCCAACACGTAGAAGGTCTCGTGCTCGCCGAATCGCCAGGTGTCGATGCTTATGTGGTTCGTCATGTCGTTCTCACTTTCCTGTGGGGTCGACGTTCGGGCCATGGGCACGAATCATCGCGGCGCGGGTGTACGGGCTCAGCGCGTTCCACACGTCGAGCGTCATGCTGTCGTCGATCGTCCGCGGTTCGGTGCCCGTGGCGAGCAGGTCGACGAGCTGCCCGAGCCGGCGCGCCTTGTTCACGTCCGTGGGGCTCAGCTTTGCGATGTCGTCGGCGTCGAGCTGTGGCGGACGTGGTGTGCCGCCGTGCGTGAAGTACTCGGTCGTCATGATTCCTCCTGGGGGTTGGTCCGCGTGCCAGTCGGCATCGCGGGTTGGGATATTTGCTGCCACGCCTTGCGTGCGGCGAGCTCGTGGTCGCAGGTCGAGAATCGGTGAATGCCGCAGTCGTCGCATCGCCACTGCGCCCGAAGATCGCTGCGGCTGAAACGCACGCGCACCTCGACGCACCCTGGCAGGGCAACGAATGCCACGAATTCCGCAGGGTCTGCGTTCGTCAGCACCCGCACGTCGGTCACCGCGCCACCGACCCATGGACGAGGCGAACGGCGCCGCACGTCGCGCACCGGAGGATGTAAAAGCCGCGGACCCGCGACGACTCCGAGGTCCATCCCGGGCGGTGACATCCGTACCTGTGCTCGATGCCGTGCTCGTCGACGTCGTGAGGGCGGTCGTGCTCCGTCGTGCTCATGGGGTCACCTCGTGGGCGTGAAACTCGATCGCGAGCGTGCCGCCCGGGTAGTAGGGCGACATTCCATGCACGTACACCTGGATCCCGTCTGCGGCCGCGCGGGCGAACACGACGGCCAGTTCCTCGGGGTGGGCCTGATAGGGCTCCCAGAGCACCAACTTCTCGCCGTGGCGGTTGTACGTCGCCGCATGGTCGTTGAGCCGCGAGCAGCACCAGCACTTCTCGTACAGGTGTCGCTTGCCCACGAGGCGACGAGGGCACCGGCGGTCCGAGACATGCTCGTACCCGCGGTCCTCTTGCCGCTGGGTCCAAGCGTCGAGGTGCGTCGTCGTGCTCATGAGTCGGTCTCCTTGGTCGGGTCGCATTCGGGGTGTCGGCGGGTCGACTTCCAGATCGCATCGACGGGCCAACCGCAGACGCTGCACACGTAGCCGGTGACCGGCCAGAGGTGCATGTCGGCGTCCGCGATCCGCTTAGGCCGCCGGGCGTACCTGGACGTGATCGGCTTGGGTGCGGGTCCGGGGCCGGTCATCGGGTCACCGCGTCCGTCGTCAGTTCAAAATCAGTGCCAGATTTGTCAGTACCCATAAATAAAGGGGCGACGGGCATGTCTGCGGAGCCCTTAGCACGTACTGACATTTCTGGCACTGATTTCAGCGCGTCAGGGTCGATGCCGTCGGAGAGGCTGTAGCGCCAGATCGTCGAGGGCTGACCGGCCCAGGTGGACTCCTCCTCCTCGACGTCGAGCGGTCGGTCGTGCGTCGTCGCGAGCATCAGGCCACCTCGCATCCGGGGTGCGTCCCGACGTCGGCCCACACGGCGTCGAGCGGTTCGCCGCATCCGTAACAGTCGAAGGCTGCCAAGTGGGTGTTACTCGTGTTACGGGTGTTACGCCCGTCGTCAGGGTCCGTAACACCCGTAACACCCGTAACAGTGGTTCTTGGGGTGTATCGGCCGGGCTCCGGCTTGTCGATCCGATCCGCCTTGAACAGTCGGGCCAGGTACACGCGCGCCTGGTCCTCGTTAATCCCCAGGGACTCGGCGGTGTCCTTCGCTCGCACGCCGCCTGGGTGAGTGCTGACGTAGGCGACGATCTCGGCTGACCGATCTCCTAGGCCTGCGGTTGCCCTAGCCTCGGCGGCCTTCCGTGCCGCGTCCGCCAGCTCGCTGCCGTCGAGTGTCCACGTCATGCGCTCTCCGTCGAACTGCACGGCGTACTCGGATTCGGGGACGTCGCGGCCGGTGATCGACAGTGATCCGGCCGTCTCGTTGCGCGCCCTGCGCAGGACGATCGTGGAGTCTGCCGCGCCCGTGAGTCCGACCGATCCGCTTACGGTGTCGAATACGTCATCGGCGCCGAGCTTGCGCGTGTGGGTCACGACGACTACGGCGACACGGTGAAGGTCCGCGAGCCGCTTTAGCTCCGACATGACCCTGTAGTCCGCTTCGTAACGGTCGGCGCCGGGGGCGCCCTGAGGACGAACCTTCGCCAGGACGTCAACGACGACCAGTCGGGCCTCGTCGTGTTCGTCCAACCACTCCGAGATCAGCTCGGTTGCACGCGGCATCGACGGGAGCGCCGTCACGATGCTGAGCCGGGACGGCGCCGCTCGCCCGGCAAGCACCTGACCTAGCCGGTGCTTGAGGCGGCGTGGCGAGTCCTCGAGCGCGGCGTACAGCACGTCGCCCGCATCGACGTCGACTCGTCCGAGCGCTTTGCCGCCCTCAGCGACTGCAACGCAAACACCGAGGATGAGGCAGGATTTCCCGACCTTCTGGGGACCGGCAAAAACGGATAGGCCCTCGGGGATCAGGCCATGCACGGCCCACAGGATCGGCGGGAAGTAGGTGTTCAGCAGCGCGTCGGCAGTGAAGTACACACCTGACTCGCGGCCCTTGATCTCGAGCGCGCTCATGCCGACACCGCCCCGGGCGCGGGCAGGCGGTGATCGAGTTCCCACCGCTGCCAACCTTCAGCCTGGCGGCGCACCCACTCGGCGCGGTACAGATCGAGGGTCAGTCCAAACATCGTCGTCCGGAAGTTCACGCGCGGGTCGGGGTACTGCTGCGCGATGTCGGGGCGGTGCGGCCACGAACGGCGTAGTGTGGTCCGTGATCCGGCGCCCACCCGATCATCTGAGATGGCCGCTCCCCGACAGGAGCGGCCTTCTCGCTGCCTGGGGGCCTCGCCGCCCGGGAAGCCGATACCTGGGGTCGTGCTGGTGAGCGCCGTAGCGCCGGGCGGGGCTAGCACGCGGCGACGCCGGCTGTCCGGGCCTCGGCGATCCACGCATCGACGTCCTCGACGGCGTACAGCACGCGTCTCCCGACTCTGAACGCTGCTGGCCCGGTGCCGATGTGTCGCCAGTAGCGAACGGTCTCGACCGGGGCGCGGAGCAGCTCTGCAACCTCGGGCGTTGTGAGGTACTTGGGCATCTCGCTTCCTTCCTAAACGGTAGCCAAGGCGGCCACTTAAGAATCTAGGGTGTTCACCGTTGACAGGGCAAGCCGTAGCGGGTACGGTGAGAACCGCTTAGGAATGGAGGTCCGGATGCCCCGGCCCAACAAGCAGCGCAACGTGCTCGCCGAGGCCAACCTCGCCCGGCGAATCGCGACCGAACGAGACGCGCGCGGATGGACGAACGACGGCCTCGCGAAGCGGATGACCGACGCGGGATGCGCGATGACCGGATCGGCCATCTTCAAGATCGAGAAGGGCGAGCCGCGCCGACGCATCGTCGTCGATGAGTTTGTCGCGTTCGCGAAGGTGTTCGGCGTATCGGTCGAAGCGCTGCTCCTGCCCCCGGAGGCCGCGGTTGAGGCCCATATCACGCTAGGTGTCATCGAGTGGAACCGGGCCAGTAATGAAGCCGACGTCGCCATCAAGACTCGGGATGAGGCGTGGGACCGACTCGCGAACCTGGTTGCAGATAGCGAGGGGGCGAGCGAGGCAGCGGCGTCGGTGTTCGCGTCATGGGCCGCCGCGAGATTCGATCCTGAGCACCGCGAGGGTGCTCGCGCGTACCAGATGTGGAACCTGACCAAGGATGACAAGTGGCTCGAGATCGTGAAGGCGGACATTGGCCATGGCTAGCATCGTCAAGCGGCCGGACGGCCAGTGGAGGGCTCGCTACCGCGACGCGGGGGGCAAGGAACACGCCCGACACTTCGCCCGCAAGATCGACGGGCAGCAGTGGCTCGACGTTGTGACGTCCTCGGTCGTGACGGGCACCTACGTGGACCCGAAGACGGCGCGGACCACGATCGGCGCGTGGTGTGACACCTGGCTCGAGGGCTACGCGACCCGGCGCGCGAGCACGGTTCGGCAGGCTGAGGTGCACGTCGCCAGGATCAAGGCCGAGTTCGCCGATGTCCGGCTGTCAGCGCTCAAGCCGTCCCAGGTGCGCTCATGGACGTCCAAGCTCAAGGCTGGCGGCGCGGCGGACTCCTACGTCTACGCGCTGCATGCCCGGCTCTCGCAGATCATATCCGACGCGGTGCATGACGGCGTGATCGCGCGGAACCCGTGCTCGCGGCGCACGTCGCCCGGCGCAGGCAAGCAGCGGGCCTACGTCGCCACGACAGAGCAGGTGTGGGCGTTGCACGACGCGGTGCCGGAGCACCTACGCCCGGCGATCTTGCTCGGTGCCTTCGCGGGCCTGCGTACGGCCGAGGTGTGCGGCTTGCGGGTGTCCGACGTCGACTTCATGCGCGGCGTCATCTCGCCTGCCGTGCAGTACCCCGAGCAGACGCTCAAGAGCGAGACGAGCCGGACGGCGATCCCGGTCCCTCAGTCGTTGGTGCTCACGCTCGCAGACGGCGCAGACGAGCGGCGTTGGGTGGTCGAGACGATGACGGGGGAGCAGATCGGCCCGTGGCAGATCGACCGGGCCATCCGTGAGGCGCGCACGCGGGCCGGGATGCCCGAGGGCTTCCGGTTCCACGACCTGCGCCACTACTTCGCCTCGTTGCTCATCGCGGCGGGAGCGGACGTGAAGATCGTGCAGGCCCGGCTCAGGCACGCATCGGCGACGACAACGCTCAACACCTACGCGCACCTGTGGCCGGACACAGAGGAGTCCACACGCGCAGCCATCGGGGCAGCGTTGGCAGCGCGTGCGGACTCTCTGCGGACTAGGAAGACCTCGTGAGTGCGTCGCCGCAGGTCAGAGGCCCGCCGACCTCAGCAGTCGTAGTAGAGCTCGAACTCGTGCGGGTGCGGACGCAGCCGGATCGGGTCGACCTCGTGCGAGCGCTTGTAGTCGATCCACGTCGAGATGAGGTCGGGCGTGAATACGTTGCCGGCCGTGAGGAAGTCGTGGTCGGCCTCGAGGTTGTCGAGCACCTCGGCGAGCGAGCCCGGGACCTGCTGGATGAGTGCGTGCTCCTCCGGC
>JAYTSH010000061.1:0-7429 GCA_043745755.1 Cellulomonas sp.
GCGTCGACGACCATGATGTTCGTCTTCGGGTTCACGTTGGTCAACGCGACCTCGACCCCCGCCGACGCTCGGCCGGAGGCAGGCAGCCAGCCGAGCGTCGCGGAGAAGAGCAGCTTGAGGAGCAGCCCGACGAAGAACACCGGTGCGGCGTACACGAGTACCGCGAACATCCGGATGCACACGTCCGGGAGCCGGTCCCGGTAGCGCGCAGCGAGCCGCCCCAACGGGACTCCGACGATGAACGCGACGAGGAGCGCCCACACGCTCAGCTCGAGCGTCGCGGCACCGTTGGTGACGAGCACCTCGCGGATCGCACGGTGGTCCGTCAGCGCGGTGCCGAAGTCACCGTGCAGAAGACCCGCGAGGTACTCGCCGTACTGGGTGAAGATCGGCCGGTCGAAGCCCGCCGCGGCCCGACGTTCTGCCAGCTGGGCGGCCGACAACCGCCCCCCCTGGGAGGCGGTGATCGGGTCGCCGATGACGCGCATGAAGAAGAACACGACCGTGACGAGGATCAGCACGGTAGGGACGACCAGTGCGAGTCGGACCAGCAGGTAACGAACGAGCGGACTACGCGGGATGAGCTGCCGAGGAATGGTTGCTGCGAGCGAAGGCGTCGGTCAGCCCTTCGTCAGCACGGCGTAGCGGAACTGGAACGACGCGTTGAGCGTGTCCTTGACCCCGCTCACGCCGTCACGAGCAACGGCGACCTGCGAGCCCTGGAGCAGCGGGACCGTCGACAGGTACTTCTCGGCCATGAGCTGCTGGATCTTCTCGATGGTCGCGGTCCGGCTGGTCGTGTTCTTGTCGGTCCGCTCCGACGCGAGCAGCGTCGAGATCTCGTCGTTCTCGAAGTGGTTGCCGAGGAAGTTGCCCTTGTCGAAGAACGGCGTCAGGTAGTTGTCGGCGTCCGAGAAGTCCGGGAACCAGCCGAGCTGATAGGCCGGATAGGCGTCGGCCGTGCGCTCCTTGGCGTACGTGACCCACTCGGTCGACTGGAGCTGCACAGAGAAGAGCTTGGTCGCCTCGAGCTGGCGCTTGACCGCGTTGTACTCCTGGTCGGAGCTCGGCCCGTAGTGGTCGGGGTTGTACTGCAGCTGGAGGGTGACCGGGGTCGTCACGCCGGCGTCGGCGAGCGCCTTGGTGGCCGCGGCCACGTCGGGCTTGGTGCCGTAGAGGTCCTTGAACGGCGTCGCGGCACCGGGCAGGCCCTCAGGCACGTAGGAGTACAGCGGCGTGTAGGTGTCCTTGTAGACCTGTGTCGCGATCTCCTGGCGGTCGAGCGAGAACGCGAAGGCCTTGCGGATCGCGAGCTTCTGCTCGGGGGTGTCACCCGGCATGGTGTTCATGTTGAACACGACGTAGCGGATCTCGCCGCCGGGGCCGGTCACGACGTTGACGCCCTTGGTCGTCTTGAGGCTGTCGATGTCGGTCGCCGTGAGGCTACGGGTCGCGACGTCGATGGCGCCGCTGGCGATGTCGAGCTTGAGGTTGTTCGCGTCGGCGTAGTACTTCAGCGTGACGCTGTCGTTCTTGGGGGTGCCCTGGATCCCCGAGTAGTCGGCGTTCTTGGCCAGCACGACGAGCTCGTTCTTCTTGTACGAGGAGATCGTGTACGGACCCGCGAACGCCTTCGCCGTGGCGATGGCGCTGTCGTCGATCAGTGCGTCGGCGGGGAAGGTCTTCTGGTCGACGATCGGACCTGCGGGGGAGGCCAGGATCTGGGCGAACGTCTGGTCGTTGGCCGACTTGAGCGTGAAGGCCACAGTCTTGTCGTCGGGCGCCGCGATCGACTCGATGTTCCCGAGCAGCGACGACGGCCCGTTCGCGTCGGCGATCTTGATCTGGCGGTCGAAGCTGTACTTGACCGTCGAGGCGTTGACCGGGTTCCCGTTCGCGAACTTCAGGCCGTCCCGGAGCGTGCAGGTGTACACCGTGTCGGACGTGAACTTGCAGCTCTTGGCCGCGTCGGGGGCCAGCTCGGCGCCGCCCGGCTTGAAGCTCATGAGAAACGGGTAGACCTGGACCTCGATGTTGAACGAGCCGTTGTCGTACGAGCCCGCCGGGTCGATCGCCGTCACCTTGTCGGTCGTCCCCACGAGGATCCCGGACCCAGCCGCGGCACCGGAGGCGCCGGTGGCGCCGCCGTCGGTGCGGCCCGCGCCGCACGCGGTCAATGCAAGGAGGGTCACGGCTGTTGCCGCGACCACTGCGACACGGCGGTTGATGCTCGTCTTCACGGTGGTCCTCTCAGAGTGGATCAGGGGTTCGTCGCGGCCGTCACGGCGCTGCTGGACAACTCAGGCGCGTCTCGGATGCTGCACCGAGAGTGTCCCACTGCCGTGTTAACTGGAAGTATCCCCCCAGGTTACGCCTCGGTAACAGTTCGTTCGCCGAAGGAGCTGCGCACCGTGCCGCCCGTCACGCCCGAGGATCCACAACGCCGAGCACGCGCGTGCCGAAGATCTCGAACTCCGCCAGGTAGTTTTGGAGGAGTTGCGCCGTGCCCTCGTCGGTCACCGTGCGGTCGCCTGGATGCTGCGCAGGCCCTGCCGGGCAACCGCGGTGCCGAGGGCACCGGGCGAGGCGCCGATCACCGCAGCCGGTGTGTGGGCGGTGCAGATCGTGCCCAGCCTCGGCTCGCCCAGTCGATGTCGTCGTGCTCCGCGTTCACGAAGAGGACGGACCGAGGGCGCTGTCACCCGTGCGGGTGTCGCCTGGTGCGGGGATCCCGGCTCCCCGCACCAGCCGCAGATCAGATGAAGAGCAGCTGGGCGCCCTCCGTCTTCTCGATGAAGTCGCTCGCGCTGATGATGTCCTCGACGTCGTCGTACAGGTCCGCCTTGGTCAGGTGGTTCATGTCGGCCGACATGCGGCAGGCCCACAGGTGGCCGCCGGACGCGACGATCTGTTCGAGGAACTCCGGCACCTCGGGGACGTCGAGGTCGGCGATCGACTTCTTGAGCCGCGCCGTCGCCATCCCGGTCATGCCCGGAATCCCACCCAGGCCCTGGGGCATGTGGGTCGCCGTGTTGCCCAGCATCGTGAACTTCAGGTCTCCCATGGTTTTCTTGTTGATCATGTCGAAGCCCCAGAACGTGAAGAACAAGTGGACCTCGACGCCCTCGCCGAGGGCGGCGTTCGCGAGGATGAGGCCGGGGTAGGCCATGTCCAGGCTTCCTTTGGAGCAGATGATGGCGAGCTTGCGTCCCGCACCGGGGTCGGTGTCGAATTTGGGGACGATGGCGGGTGCGGTGTCAGGGATGGTGCTCATGGCAGGTTCCTCGGTTCTGGTCGGGACGGTCAGACGCAGCCGTGCGGCTTAGGTAGGCCGGCGACGTAGGCGATCTTCTTCGCGGGCTTCTGCGGGAACAGCGCGAAGAGCTGCTTGACGGGGATGCCGCCGGCCGTCGAGACGCGGCGCAGCGTCGCGGTCTCGCCCTGAGTGGCGAAGTCGGCGCGCAGGAACCGGATCGCGGCCCAGTGCTCGTCGGTGAGGTTCAGGCCGATCTGCTCGGCGAGCACGCGGGCGAGGTCCTCGTCCCACTCGGCTGGGTCGGTGAGGAATCCTTCGGCGTCGACATGGATCTGGTGACCGGCGAGCGTGGTGAGGGGCATGGTTGTCTCCTTCTAGTCGGTGGACGACGTGGTCGGCACGGTCTTGCCGGCCATCGACATGAGCGTGGGCACGGGCATGCGGCGGCCTGGCAGCAGGACGTTCCAGTAGATCCACCGGAACGCGAGCTTGCCCAGGTGGTTGCCGCGGGTCTCCTTGAGCAGCCGCATCGGGCCGACGTACGGCACCGGATACACGCCTGGCAGCGGCTCGGTGTCGTAGTTGAAGTCGATCAGCAGGCCCTTGCCGTCGCCGGACTCGATGAAGCAGTTGGCGTGCCCGTCGAACGACCCGGTCATCGGCTTCCCGACGATGTGCTCGAGGAAGTTGTCGACGAAGATGTCGACCGCGAAGTGGGCGACCGATCCTGCCTTCGACGTGGGGATGTCGCTCGCATCGCCGACCGCGAAGATGTTCGGCCAGACCTTCGACAGCAGGGTGTGCTTGTCGACCGCGACGTAGTTGAGCTCGTCGCCGAGCCCCGACCGGGCCACGAAGTCGGCGCCCATGTTGATCGGGACCGTGACCAGCAGGTCGAAGGGGATCTCTCGCTCGTCGTAGGACACGAGGGTCTTGGTCTCCGGATCGATCCGCTCGACGAGGAAGTCGGGCTCGACGACGATCCTGCGGTCGTCGAGCATCGAGCCGAGGCGCTCGGACGCGATCGGCTTGGTGAACGCGCCGGGCAGCGGCGTCACGAAGACGAGCTCGACGCGGTCCCTGAGGGCGTGCTTGCGCAGCCAGGCGTCGGCGAGGAACGTGAACTCGAGCGGCGCGACCGGGCACTTGATGGGCATGTCGGCGACATGGACGACGAGCCGGCCGTGGTCGAAGTGCCGCAGCGCCTCCGCCAGTGCGATCGAGCCGTCGAGCGTGAAGAAGTCGAAGATGCTGCGGCGCCACTCGGTACCGAGCATCCCGGGGGTCTGGTCGGGTCGTGGTGACGTGCCGGACGCGATGACCAGGTAGTCGTAGGCGAGCGCACGTCCGTCGGCCAGCGTGACTGTGCTGCCAGCCGGGTCGATCACGTCAACCTCACCGATCACGAAGTCCACATGGTCCGGCAAGAACGTGTGACGTGAACGCGTGACCTGCTTGGGGGAGTACGTCCCGAACGGGAGGAACAGGTAGCCGGGTTGGTACGGGTGGACGTCGTCGCGGTCAACGACCGTGATGTCCCACGTTCCGAGGCCGAGCCGGCGCCGCAGCTTGTTGACGATCATCGTCCCGGCTGTGCCGGCGCCGAGCACCAGCAGTCGCTTCTTCACGGCTCGCTCCTTCATGTGGAGTGTGATCCCCATTGATCAATTTCACGCTACGGAGCCCTGGCGACCGATCGAGTGTCCAAGGTCCTGGGCGCCCCTTGTGGTCTGCGTCCGGCCCCTCGGCGAGACTGGCTCGGTGCGCGTCCAGCCCGTGTCCACTGCCGCTCTCGTCGAGCACGTCGTCGCCCTCGTGCTGCTGCGTGACGCCGGTCGGCGGTGGCGGCTCGCGGCCGTCGGGACGCCGACGCGTTCTACACCGATCGACTCGACCTCGGCGCACTGTCGCGCGAGCTGCTCGACGGTTTCGGCCCGGACGGTGCCGGGCGGTCTGTGGCGTCCTTCTGGGACGCGGCGCGCGAGCGCGCGACCCGTCGGTGCGCCCCGAGACGCTCGCCCGCAGCACGTCGCCGGACGAGCGGTGGACCCTGTTCGCCTTCACCCGGTACGCCAAGGACGTCGTACCTGAGCGCAGCGCCGACGTCGTGGTCCGGGTGGACGTCCCGTGTCATCCGGCGCTCCTGCTCGATCGCTGAGGTGGCGCCCGCTACATCGGTCACGGTGCCCCGACGTCAGCCTGCGATCGCGTTCACGACCTTGCCGAAGACCGCCGGTGCGCGGTGCGCGACCGGGACGATAGCGCTACGGGCCGGTGACGAGGCCCAGGCCAGCAGCCCGGTCGTCAGGAGCCAGTAGTCCCGGGTGACGTGCGCCCAGGCGCGCTCGTAGCCGGCCGGGTCGTCGAGATGGGCGATTGCGGCCGCCGCCTGGGCGAAACCGACGCGAAGTCCCTCGCCCGTCAGTGCGTCGACATACCCCGACGCGTCACCCACCAGGCGCACGTTGCCGATCGTGCGTCGCACGCTCCGTTGACGCAGAGGACCTGCCCCGCGTACCGGTCCGGCGGCCCGCGCCCCCGCGAGGTGCTCGACGAGCTCAGGGAACTCGGTCAGCGCCGCGTCAAAGTCCACCGACCGCGGACCGAGCAGTGCGATCCCGACCAGGTCCTGGGCCACTGGAGTCACATAGGCCTCGGCGTGCCGGCCCCAGTAGACCTCGATGAAGTCGGTCCACGCCGGGACGACGAAATGGCGACGCAGACCGTACCGGGACGGCACGTGCAGTCGTCCTGGGCGTTCTGCGGGCACCTGCAGCCCGGTCCGACGCCGGACTGTCGAGTGCAGCCCGTCGCACGCAAGGAGCCAGCGGGCGCGGACCCCGGCGGCCTCGACCATGCCCGGGCTGTCCGTCACCGTCCCGAGCCGACCGGTCACCTGCTCGACCCCGAGCTCGAGGCCCCGCTCAAGCATGGCGGTGTGCAGCGCGGTGCGCCGGACGCCCCGGCCGGACCCCGCGGCGAACTCGTGCTCGGCGTGCCGGCGCCGGTCGCGGTAGCTGATCCCGACGATGCGGTGTCCCGGCGGGTCGATGCCGAGACGTTCGAGCGCCGCGAGGGAGCCCGGCATGAGCCCTTCGCCGCACGCCTTGTCGATCGGTGCCGTGCGCGGCTCGACAACGATGACGCTCAGGCCGACCAGCCGCGCCTCGATCGCCGCGGCGAGCCCGACCGGGCCGCCGCCGATGACAAGAACGTCCGCATCCAGGCGGGCACTCATCCGCGTTCGCTGCCGGTCGTCGCCGGGCGTTCGACGCCGCGCGGCGCCAAACCCAGAGCGCGCTCCTCGGCGGGGATGCGGAACCAGCCCAGGAGCACCGCGTTCAGTGCGGTGAACACGAGCGCGGTCACCCACGCGGTGTGGACCAGTGGCAGGGCGAGGCCCTCGACGACGACGGCGACGTAGTTGGGGTGCCGCAGCCACCGGTACGGGCCCGAGCTCACGAGCGGCAGGCCCGGCACGATGATCACGCGCGTGTTCCAGCGTGGCCCGAGAGCGGCGATGCACCACCACCGCAGCACCTGGCTGCCGAGCGCCGCAACGAGGGCGGGCCAGCCCAGGGCCGGGAGGAACGGGCGGTCCGCCAGCACTGTCTCGGCCGCGCACCCGACGAGCAGAGCCGTGTGCAGGGTGACCATCGCCGGGAAGTGCCCCCGACCATGCTCGGCACCTCCGCGAGCGAAGGACCAGCGCGCGTTCCGGGCCGACACCACGAGCTCGACGAGGCGCTCGGCCGCGACGGCGCCCAGCAGGACAAGGTAGACGGTGACCGTCACGGCCGGACCGCGCTGACCGGCCGACGGAGCAGCACGACCTCGGCGCTGACACCCGGGCCGAACGCGAACAGCACCGCGAGGCCGCCGGGAGCCGGGCTCGCGTCGGCCAGCGCGTCGGCCAGGATGTGCAGCACCGACGCGGACGACAGGTTGCCGACCCGCGCCAGCGACGCGCGACTTCGCGCGAACGCGGACTGGGGCAGGGACAACGCGTGCTCGGCCGCCTCGAGGATGCGCGGTCCGCCGGCGTGGGCGATCCACGTCGTGACGTCGGCCGGCACGGCTCCGTGCGCCGCGAGCAGCGCCCGGACGTCGTCGCCGATGTGCTGTTCCACGACGTCGGCGAGGCCCGCACCCAGAACGATCCGGAAGCCGCTG